>NZ_JRXI01000013.1:0-9703 GCF_000813645.1 Neochlamydia sp. TUME1
GACATTTCCTTGAGGAACATGCACTTTACCTATTTGCTTATAAAGAGGGGGCATGACTTCAGAAGCCAGCAGGTGATGCCATCTTTTACAGACGCTAAATAAGGAAGGAGCTACGCAAGCCTCTAAGATAGGGAGCAGCAATTCATAGGGCAAGCTTTCAATAGATGTCGATGAGATAGGATGCATTTTATTTCCTTGGGTAGTAATAAATTTTTCAGCATTATTATTTTTTGAAGACAATATAAAAAAATTAAAAAGCAAGTCAAACGAATTTGTATCCTTATCAATGAAAAAAAACTCACAAATGATCTACCACGCTTTACTTTTAGACAGATTCAAGGAAAGGGGGGAGACCTTCTAAATATTCAGGAGCAACCACAGGTCTTGGCGATTAAGTGATGCGGCAATTTTGGTTTGGCTAAAAGAATGAGATGGATTCTTTGCCTTATTTGAGAAAAACGGCTCTTTTTGGCACCTTGTTTTAATTCTTTTACTGTATGATGAAATACAATACGCCAGTTTCCTCCTATCAAAAAAGTTGTTCTCCCAGCCATAACACTCTGTAAAAAAAGAAAAAAACTTCTTATCGCTATAAATGTGTAGGTTAGCTTAAACTTGCTTAGTTGCCGAAAGGAAAGCAGCTTACTTGTCTAAAGATAAGATGGCTAAAATTTTTTTATTTCATTTTAGCTCACCCTAATTTAAAAAGTATTTAAGTTCATTCTATAATTGAAAACGCTGCCTTATTTTTTGGCGATATTTTTCAAAGGATTTTCCGCTAATTCAAGCTTGATAAGCTGAGACAACCGCCTGATTTCTCCAGGAAGTCTGGTGAGCTGGTTTTGATTTAAGTAAAGCCATCGCAGCCGAGACAGCCATCCTATGCTTGCAGGCAGGCTAGTGAGCTGATTTTGGCTTAAGTCAAGCACTCGTAGTTGAGACAGGTGCCCCACTCCTTTAGGCAGAGCGGTGAGCTGGTTTTGATGTAAGTAAAGGGTTTGCAGCTGAGATAGCTGACCGATTTCTGCAGGAAGGCTGGTAAGCTGGTTTTGATGTAAGTAAAGGGTTTGCAGCTGAGATAGTTGTCCGATTTCTGCGGGAAGATTGGTAAGCTGGTTTTGATTTAAGTAAAGGGTTTGCAGCTGAGACAGTTGTCCGATTTCTGCGGGAAGATTGGTAAGCTGGTTTTGATTTAATTCAAGCGTTTGCAGATTAGACAGCTGCCCAATTTCTGCAGGCAGAGCGGTGAGCTGGTTTTGATTTAAGCTAAGCCGTGCCAGCTCGGACATCTGCCCTATTTCTACAGGCAGGCTGGTGAGCTGGTTTTGGCTTAAATCAAGACTTTGCAGCTGAGACAGCTCCCCGATTTCTGCAGGCAGACTGGTGAGCTGGTTTTGACTTAGTTCAAGCCGTGTCAGCTCGAACAGCTCCCCGATTTCTGCAGGCAGGCTGGTGAGCTGGTTTTGATTTAATTCAAGCCTTTGCAGCTTGGGCAGCTGCCCGATTTCTGCAGGAAGGCTGGAGAGCTGGTTTTGATTTAAGCTAAGCCGTGTCAACTGAGACAGCTGCCCAATTTCTGTAGGCAGAGCAGTGAGCTGGTTTTGATTTAATTTAAGCCTTTGCAGCTTAGGCAGCTCCCCGATTTCTGCAGGCAGACTGGTGAGCTGGTTTTGACTTAGTTCAAGCCGTGTCAGCTCGAACAGCTCCCCGATTTCTGCAGGCAGGCTGGTGAGCTGGTTTTGATTTAAGCAAAGCACTCGCAGCTGAGGCAATGGACCTATTTCTGCAGGAAGGCTGGTGAGCTGGTTTTGATTTAATTCAAGCCTGTGCAGCTCGAACAGCTCCCCGATTTCTGCAGGCAGGCTGGTGAGCTGGTTTTGATTTAAGCTAAGCCGTGTCAACTGAGACAGCTGCCTGATTTCTGTAGGCAGAGCAGTGAGCTGGTTTTGATTTAAGTAAAGCAATTGCAGCTGAGAAAATTGACCTATTTCTGCAGGCAGGCTGGTGAACTGGTTTTGGCTTAAATCAAGCCGCTTCAGCTCAGACAGCTGCCCGATTTCTGCAGGCAGGCTGGTGAACTGGTTTTGGCTTAAATCAAGCCGCTTCAGCTCAGACAGCTGCCCGATTTCTGCAGGCAGAGCGGTGAGCTGGTTTTGATTTAAGTGAAGATATTGCAGCTTAGGCAGTTGCCCGATTTCTGCAGGAAGGCTGGTGAGCTGGTTTTGATTTAAGTAAAGCAATTGTAGCTGAGACAATTGACCTATTTCTGCAGGCAGACTGGTGAGTTGGTTTTGATTTAAGTAAAGGCGTGTCAGTTGAGACAATTGACCTATTACTGCAGGCAGGCTGGTGAGCCGGTTTTGATTTAATTCAAGCACTTGTAGCTGAGACAATTGACCTATTTCTGGGGGTAAATAAGTCAAGCCTACTCTAGATAAATCTAAGGCCGTGATGTTTTTACAATTTTCTTCAATCCAATCTCTAAGAAGCTCCCCTTTTTTCTCTAGAGGCAAGTGCTTAATTTCTTCTCGGCTCAAGTATTCTTCTCCACCAGGAAGTTTTTTCCAAAGTAAAAGGCGATTAATATTTAAGAGATAAGAAGAGTAATTAGCCAGCGTTAAGCCTCTTTTTTCTTCTGTTTTCTCTTTAAATTCTAAAGGAGAAAGAGAAGTAGCTAAGGTAAAAACTTGTTTAAAAGATAGATAAACTTTTTCAGTAGAGGTAGGTACATGATTGAGTTTATAAACTTTAGCTAACATAAGAGTTTGCTGGGTAGTGGCATCTCCCCTTGGGAAATGAAGCTGGGCTATTTTTTTATAAAGAGGGGGCATGACTTCAGAAGCCAGCAGATGATGCCATCTTTTACAGACGCTAAATAAGGAAGGAACTGCGCAGGCCTCTAAGATAGGGAGCAGCAATTCATTGGGCAAGCTTTCAATAGATGCCGAAGAGATAGGAGGCATTTTATTTCCTTTGTTAGTGATGACCTTTTATTAATTTTTATTTTTAAAGGCAATATAAAAAAATTAAAAAAGCAAGTCAAACGAATTCGTATCCTTGACAATGAAAAACCACTCACAGATAATCTACCTCGCTTTTTTTTCAGATAGATTCACCGAAAGGGGGGAGACCTTCCAAGCATTTGCGAGCAGCCACAGGTTTTGGGGATTAAGTGACACGGCAATTTTGGTTGGGCTAAAAGAATGAGATTGATTCTTTGCCTTGTTTGAGAAAAACGGCTCTTTTTGGTGCCTTGTTTTAATTCTTCTACCGAAAGGTGGAATACAATGCGCCAGTTTCTTGCTGTCAAGGAAAGTTGTTCTCCCCGCATAGCAATCTGCAGACAAAGAGAGAAGCTCCTTGTCGTTATAAATGTGTAGGTTAGTTTAAGCTTGCTTAGTTGCTGGAAGGAAAGCGGATTACTTGTTTAAGATTGTGGTGGCTAAAAGCTTTTTATTCCATTTTAGCCCACATCCTCATTTAAAAAGTACTTACGACCATTCTACAATTGAAAACACTGCCTTATTTTTTCTGCAATATCTTTCAGAGGATTTTCCGTTAAAAAGGAAGATAGAGTATGCAAGATGTTTAACGTAAAAAAATTGAAAACAATCTATTATTTTGGTCTATTTAGAAGGAAAAAGTAAGAAGATAAGCTGGGCTTATTAACATAAAAATAAACTTTTTTGCTTAAAGCCTATTAGGACTCTTTCTAGCTTCTCTAAATCTTTAGGCAAAAAAAAACATCTTAGCCATCATTGGAAGAAAAAAGGTGGGAAAAATAAAAAATGAGCTGCTTTTTCATAAAAAATTGATGAGCTGTTTAAGAAGAGGAGCTATATAGCAAAAGAAAATCACTCAGAGGAACGGCTCTATTCTCAACTTTAACCTCCTTTATTCAAAAAAAATCTTATTTTTCTTATTCCTCTTATACTCTGCTGCTTGAATGTTAAGCTTGGTCTTTGTTTTATTAAGCTGTTTTTGAACCATGAATAAAAGTAGGGTGTTTAATTTAAGAACTGTATTTAAATTTTGCTTGTTCATTATTTAGATCATCATACTTTAATGTTTAAATCTTTAAATTCTAGGATCTTGTAAATAATTTCTTGGATGCTTAAATCAGAAGTATCAATCACGAGAGCATCCGGAGCTTGTTTAAGAGGGGATATTTCGCGAGTTAAATCGAGATGATCTCGTCGATTAAGATCTTCAAGGGATTTTTCAATCGTAAGCTCTCTTGTTTCTTCAGGATACTTTCTTTTGAGTTCCTCATATCTTCTTTTAGCACGTACTTCAGGACGTCCTGTTAAATATATTTTTATCTCGGCCTTAGGAAAAACTATCGTACCCATATCTCTTCCCTCAAAGACAGCATTTACTCCTATAGCAAGTTCCCTTTGCATAGCCACTAACTTATCGCGTATCATAGGGATAGCCGAGATGCTAGATACATGAGAAGTAACTTTATCGAGGCGAATAGCATCGGTAACGTCTTCATTTCCTACATAGTAATGTTTTTTTCCATGTTTACTTTTGATATCAAATTTAAAGGTATGGAGAAAGTCATTAAGTTGCTCACGATCATCGACGTTGATATCTTTCTTTAAAACACCATAAGTTAGGCAACGATACATAGCTCCTGTATCAAAATAAATGTAGCCAATTTCGCGTGCTAATGTCTTAGCAATCGTACTTTTGCCTGTAGCGATGGGACCATCAATGGTAATAATCATGCAAAACCTCCTATACTCCTGCATTTAGCTAGATGCAGATTGAATTTCAAGAAAAATATAAACGATAGGAGAAGTAAAGACTAGCGAATCGAGCATATCTAGTATACCACCCAGTCCGGGGATTTGATTGCTATTTTTAATATCAGCATCACGCTTTAGCAAAGATTCCGCAAGATCCCCTATCTGTCCTAGTGTGCTTAATAAAATTCCTAATGTCAGGCATTGAAAAAGAGTGATCTGAAAAGGAATGTGAGCACTTATCCAATAAAAAGTAAAGCTTGCGCCTAAACCGCAGCAAAGTCCTCCCACTGCTCCTTCGTTGCTTTTTTTAGGACTTAAGTAGGGAGCCATTTTATGCTTGCCAAGAATACTACCCACAAAATAAGCCCCTATATCGGTTGTTTTCGTAACAGCCAATAAGTAGAGCAGCCACCACCGTCCTTCTTGAGGAGAGTGTTCTGGAAAAAAGTAGGCAATGTTGAGCCAAGATGCTAAAGGAATGGCTACATACATTAATGCAAGCAGGGTAATGGAGATATTAAGCAAGGGCTTATCGCCTGTTTTGAAAAAATAGAAAAAGCACATCCATACAATCAATATAAGAACAATGTAGGGGAGAATTTGAGCTTGACCATACTGGGTACTCACATACACTGAAAGAGTGTATAAAAAACAGCCTGTCAAGCCTATTTTCGTAAGGGGTTGATAGTTTTTGCTTTTGGCTAGGTGAAAAAGTTCAGCGGCAGCAAGGGTAACGAAAGCAGCAAGGATTAAAGCAAAAATAGGACGAAAAAATAGGTAGGGAGAAAGCCAAAGCAGCAAAATAGCAAAAAGAGTGGTCATACTGCCCAAAAGAAGGCGGTGTTGAAGATTGCTCATGCGCCCCCTAAGCGCCTTTCACGCTTTTGGTAGTTTAATAATGCTTCTAAAAGATGATAAGGAGTAAAATCTGGCCATAATACGTTTGACGAGAATATTTCAGTATAAGAGAGCTGCCATAATAAATAGTTACTCAATCTTAATTCACCACTCGTGCGGATAAGTAAATCTGGATCGCTCCAGGGTGCCGTATCAAGATATTGAGAGATAATTTCTTCAGAAATTTGCTCGGGAATAATTTTTTTATGGATTATATCTTGCGCGATAGATTGCACAGCACGTTTGATTTCATCGCGACTTCCATAATTCAGGGCAAAAATTAGGTCCGCTTCTTGGCAGTGGGCAGTAACTTGTCGGGTTTCCTCTATAGTTTTTTGTACGTACTCTGGTAAAGCAGCAATATTTCCAATAGTACATAAACGCGTCCCTTCTTCCACAAAAGAAGATTGCTGCTCGAGTAAATAAGTATGCAAAAGCCACATCAAGGCATCGATTTCCTCTTGAGGACGACTCCAATTTTCTGTAGAGAAAAGGTAAAAAGTAAAAATTTTTATTCCTAGCTCTTTTCCTGCTTTTACAATTTCAATCAGGTTATCAGAACCTTCTTGATGACCTTCTATGGATCTCATTTGTTGTCGCTTGGCCCAGCGTCGATTGCCATCTGGAATAAAAGCTACATGATGAGGAATACGCTTAGGATCTAAGCTGGCCTTTTGTTCAAGAGTATAATAGTTGTTTTTCACGCTAATATTCATAAATTCTATTTAAGCATGCTTGCAAGCTGCCTTTTCCTTTGTTGAAAATAAATCTTTTAAAATAAGGGTTTTTTCTCGTTGAGGCCCTAAAGAGATGATATTAATAGGTACTCTACAAAGCTGCTCAATTTTTGACAGGTATTTTTGTGCATTTTGAGGTAATTCCTTATAATTGGTAATTTGGCTAGTGGAGGCGTTCCAGCCTGGTATAGTTTCATAAATAGGGACAATCTTATCTAGATCCTCGCTAATGTAAGGAAGATGATTGATACGTACTCCATGAATTTGATAGCCTACGCAAACTTTAATAGGATCTAAATAATCTAGACTATTGAGCTGAGTCACTGCTAGTGAGTCAATGCCATTTATGTGTACAGCCGTTCGTGCTAGCACTGCATCAAACCATCCAAGCCGTCTTCTACGCCCTACTGTATTGCTGTACTCACTTGTGATAGGGTGATTCAAAAAACTTTCATTTTCTTGAAACTCAGTAGGAAAAGGTCCATTGCCCACACGTGTAGTGTAGGCTTTAACAACTCCCAAGGTATGATCGATGCAGGTGGGGCCTACTCCGGCGCCGGCACAGATGCCCCCAGCGATTGTAGATGAAGAGGTGACATAGGGGTAAGTCCCTAAAGAAGTATCTAGGAAAGTCCCTTGAGCTCCTTCGAACAAAATATTTTCTTTATTATCTATAGCTTGATGAATAAGCTCTTCCACTTCTGCTACAAAAGGTTTTAAAAGCTCTGCATAGCGGCTATATTTTTTATAAATCTCTTCCTCATTTAGTTTTTCAGCACCGAAAAGCTTGGTAAGCTCTTCATTTTTTAGCTGAAGAATGCTTTTTAGCAATTTGCCGAAAATATCAGGACGCACAAGTTCTCCCATGCGAATGCCTAAACGCTGGGCTTTATCAGCATAACAAGGCCCAATTCCTCGACCGGTTGTGCCTATAGCACGTTCGCCTTTCTTTTGCTCAAGAAGATAATCTAGCATTCGATGGTAGGGGAAAATAATATGGGCAGAAGGTGAAATTAATAGACGTCCTTTAATGTGGACACCTTTACTTTCTAAATCTTCCATCTCTTGAATGAGTACTTCAGGATCGATGACGGTGCCAGCACCTATATAGCAATGAGTATGAGAATGGAGAATAGCTGAGGAGATTAAATGGAATTTGTATTCTTGCTTATCAAGGACAGCTGTATGGCCTGCGTTATTGCCGCCTTGAGAGCGAATAACATGCTTGGCCTGAGCTGTAAGTATATCAATAATTTTACTTTTATCTTCATCCCCCCATTGTGCACCAATCAAAATCACTTGTGGCATATTAACTCTTTTTTAATGATCGATTAATCTCCTGCTTTTAAAACTTCCATAAAAGCACTTTGCGGGATATTGACTTTACCAATTTCTTTCATACGTTTTTTACCCTTTTTTTGCTTCTCCCACAGCTTGCGCTTGCGTGTAATGTCGCCTCCATAGCACTTAGCTGTCACATTTTTGGTGAGAGCGCGGATAGTTTCTCGCGCAACAATTTTCCCCCCAATAGCCGCTTGAATAGGTACTTTGAAAAGCTGCATGGGGATTACTTCAACGAGTTTAGAGCAAATGGCTTTTCCTTTAGACTCTGCTTTGGAGCGATGCACTAAGCATGAAAATGCATCTACTGGCTCTTCGTTAACACGAATTTCTAATTTAATGATATCGCTTTTCTCATAACCATCAAATTCATAGTCAAAAGATCCATATCCTTTAGTGATTGATTTAAGCTTATCATTGAAATCGGTAATAATTTCATTAAGCGGAAAGCGATAGGTAATTAGAAGCCGCCGCGCATCCATAGTTTCTGTTTTAATACAATTTCCTCTTTTATCCATCCCCAAATTCATGATCGCGCCTAGATATTCCGCAGGAATCATAATGTGGCATTTTACCCACGGCTCTTCTACATAGTCGATGTGAGTAGGGTCTGGATAGTGAGCAGGATTATCGATTTCTTTAATGGAAGTATCATTTAAATGGAACTTGTAAATAACACTAGGAGCTGTAGAAATAACATCTAAGTCAAATTCACGCTGAATGCGTTCAAATATAATTTCCAAATGCAAAAGTCCTAGAAAACCACAGCGGAATCCAAAGCCCAAAGCCATACTGCTTTCTTGTTCGATATGCAGAGAAGAATCGTTAAGCTGAAGTTTTTCTAAAGCATCGCGTAAAGCTTCAAAATCTGTGGAATCAATAGGATATATGCCTGCAAATACTACCGGGCTGATATTCTTAAAGCCTGGCAGCGCATCGGGAGCTGGATGTTTTTGCAAAGTAATGGTATCTCCAATTTTAACATCGGAAGTTTTTTTTATGTTGGCGATCATATATCCCACCTCCCCTGACCTTAAAGTTTCCACAGGTTTTTCAGAGGGGGTAAATTTTCCTACTTCTAACACTTCACAGGCTTTATGGGTAGCCATCATGCGTATTGCAGAGCCTTTGCGAATTTCTCCACTAATCACACGAATGTAAACCATTACTCCTCGATAATTGTCGTAATGGGAGTCAAAAACCAGGGCACGGAGTAGATCATCGACAGGTTCTTTAGGAGCAGGAACATCGTTAATGATACGTTCTAAGATGGTCTCAATCCCTATTCCTGATTTGGCTGAGCAGCAGATAGCATGAGAAGCATCTAGCCCAATCACATCTTCAATCTGTTGCTTTACACCTTCTATATCCGCACTGGGAAGATCAATTTTATTAAGCACAGGCACGATTTCCAAGTCACGTTCAATCGCTAAATGAACATTTGCAAGAGTTTGAGCTTGGACACCTTGAGCTGCATCTACCACTAGCAGGGCTCCTTCGCAAGCGGCTAAAGATCGCGAGACCTCGTAGGTAAAGTCAACATGTCCTGGCGTATCGATTAAGTTAATTTGATAAATTTGTCCATTCTCGGCTTGATAATTCATGGTCACAGGGTGAGCTTTAATAGTAATGCCCCGTTCTCTTTCAAGATCCATATCATCCAGTAGCTGCTCTTGCATCTCTCGCTTGGAGACTGTATGGGTAAGTTCTATTAATCTATCCGCAATCGTTGACTTTCCGTGGTCAATATGAGCAATAATAGAAAAGTTGCGAATATTTTTTCTGTTGTATGAAACCATGCAAAAATCCTAATCACTGCCTTTTATTACATCTAAATTTATCAAGATGGGGGTTGTAAGGGAAATCAATCAACTAAATTAATCGATAACATGAATGTTTTCAAGCAACATTTAATTTATAGCTATCTTGGTGCATAAACTTTTTTGAAACAGACTAGATGCAGGAAGAAAAATC
>NZ_JRXI01000014.1:0-12245 GCF_000813645.1 Neochlamydia sp. TUME1
AAAAATCTAATTTCTCTAAATAAATTAGGAGTTTTTATGAAGAAAGCATATTAAATCACCAGAAATTATATTAATTTCCACAGCGTTGCTATTACATACATTGGATAAACTCATAAATTTTTTGTCAAAATCAGCATTTTGCAACTCCCATTTAAGGCCCTGAGTTTGGATGCCATACACTGGAGATAAAGGAATTAAAGAGATTGTTTGCCCGATAAACGTCTTAATCCGGTTGTGTCCTTGTAAACAAAAAATAGTCTCCTTTTCCGATTCTATCATAAGCTGAGAAGGGTGACGAGACAGAAGGTACAGGGTATAAAGAAGATGATCACTGCGCTTTCCTAATACACCAAATAAAGCAATGGATTCTACTTTTTCCATTAAAAGCTTATGGATGGCTAACTCTAAATCACTTTCATTTTTATCTTCAGGATATTTTAAAAGGGGAAGATCTGCATATTGTTCAAGAACTTCTTTTTCTAAAGAGTCTAAATCTCCGATAAGAAGGCAAGGAGTGACTCCCATTTTCTGGCAATGTTTTAAGCCCCCATCTACGGCTATGATCTTTGAAAAAGAAGAAAGAAGATGCTTGGTCTGAGAATAAGAGGAAATTTCGCCATTAGCGACAATAGCTACTTGGGGAGATAAAGGGTAATCCATCCTTACTCATACATAAAAATTTAGCTAAAGGATTGCGGCCAAGATGACTCGAACATCCACAGGGTTACCCCTACTAGAACCTGAATCTAGCGCGTCTACCAATTCCGCCATGGCCGCTTAATGAACAGACATCGTATTAAAATAAGCTTATTTCCGTAAATGGAAAATATCTTATTTAAGAGAGAAGCAGCCTTTATTTAGATAAAGGGGCTCTATTATCAAATAGCTGTGATCAGGATTTTGAAGAATAGAAAATGTTTTTCCATCTTGTCTGACCAGCTTTCCTAGTCCCACTAATAAGTTATGCTGAAAATTTCCTGTTAGTTTATCTCCATTACTGTAAACAATCAATCCTCGACCATTTAATCTTCCCCCACGAAATTCGCCGGAGTAGGTGGTAAAGAAGAGAGTTTGAGTTTTTTCGTTTATCATTTCGTAGGTAAGCTTACCGATTCCTTCGGGAAGACCTGCTTTTAAAGGTCCTATATATTTGATGCCATTAGAGAGTAGTTTCCTGCTTTTTATTTCTTCTCCTTGCTTTAGGATGTCTTCAGGAGGCTTCAACGGTAATAATGGAGGCAGGGGAGTAGGCTCATTGCCTGCATTTTGGCTTGGATGGGAAGAAGCCTGAGACGAAAGTTGAGCAGCAGGTGGGTGAAGAGGCTCAGCAATGCCCCAAAAAAAAGTAGTCGTGTCTTTTGTTCTGGTGGGTAAAAAAGTGATATTCTTATCAACCGATTGATTGTTTGTAAAGTTTTTATAATCACAATTAATTAAACTCATAAAAACCAGTTATATTTTCTTATTATATTGAAAATAATAGTTGAAGAATTGTTAATTTTCAAGCAGATTATGAGAGGTAACTCATTTTTAAATAAGTTAGAATTTTGCTGAAAGCCAAAAAGAATTATGTTACCCTTTGTTGATTTTAACTTCTAAATACTAATTTTATGGAATCCTTAATCTACAATCGACATCATCCTTTTCTGGCCACAATCAAAGAACGTTATAATTTAACTCGAGAAGAATCTATAAAAAATACTCAACATGTGGTTTTAGATATTAAAGGATCAGGCTTGACCTATAAAGTGGGCGATAGCCTAGGTATTTTTCCTATCAATCCTCAAGATATAGTTAATAAAACACTTCTTGCTATGCGTGCCCAAGGTTCGGAATTGATAATTAGCAAGCATACAGGAAAGAGTATGTCACTGCGCGATTTTTTAACCACAAAAGCTAATGTGACCGACTTAAGCAAAAAGTTTTTGTCAATAATTGCTCAAGGGCAACCTAATCAGAAAAAAAGAGAAACGTTAGAAGCTGTTCTGGCAGAAGGCGCTCAAGAAAAGTTTAAAGCTTATTTACAGTCCCATGAGCTGTGGGATATCTTAGAAGAGAACAACGAAGTAGTTTTTTCTTTGCAAGAGCTATGCAATATGCTTATGCCCTTGCTACCTCGTCTATATTCTATTTCTTCTTCAATGTCGGCAGTAGGAGAAGAAGTGCATCTTACTGTAGGGGTATTAAAATATCATACCAATGGATATCAGCGGGTAGGGGTGTGCACGCATTATTTATGCGAAACAGTCCCTCTTCACCAGCCTGTTGTACCCATCTATATTCAACCTCATCATGGTTTTACACTTCCTTCTCACTCTGATACGCCTATTATTATGATTGGCCCTGGCACTGGCGTAGCCCCCTTCCGTGCATTCATGCAAGAAAGGATGGCGAAGGAGGCTCAAGGTAAAAATTGGCTTTTCTTTGGGGAGTGCAATCGCGCGACTGATTTTTATTATGCAGATTATTGGACAAGCTTAGAGCGGCAAGGTAAGCTCCGCTTAGATGTCGCTTTTTCACGTGATCAGCAGGAAAAAATTTATGTCCAACACCGTATGCTAATGCAAGGCGCTGACCTTTATCGCTGGATTAATGAAGGCGCTTACATTTATGTTTGTGGGGATGCTGCGCGTATGGCAAAAGATGTAGAATCTGCCTTGCATGAAATTATTCAAGTTCATGGTAAGAAAAGCGAAGCGGAAGCAAAAGCACTCGTTAAGCATTTGCGTAACGAAAAACGTTATCTTCGGGATATTTATTAACATTCTTATAAACAGCCTTCTCCAGCTCTTTAAAGAGGCTTAAGAAGTAGATTTAAGCCTTAGCTTATTTGAAAGTAGAAGGAAGGCACTCACGGAGATAAAGCTGTAGGCTGACAGGTGGTCACTATGGCAAAGCATTGGACCCCTTCGCCACAACCGAAGTCTGTCAAGCCTTCGCCTGAAGTTGCTGTTATTCCTACTTGTGATAACTCGATTTGCATGACGCGTGCAATGTTTTCCCTCATCGCTTGAATGCGATCTATAAATTTAGGCTTCTTACCTTCTAAGGTGATAGACACATGCGTAACTTTCTGAGCCCCTAATGTTTTTATAGCTTCAAGAAGATAAACTTCACTATCGGTAATTCCATCTTTTAAGCAAAGCTCATCGGCAATATTTCCTAAAATTAAGACTCCTGAGAGCGAGCTTATAGCATTACAGATGGCATGAAAAACAATATCACCATCAGAATTAGCATTAAATCCAGGGGTATGTTCAAAGATTAGCCCGGCAATAATGCAGGGTTTTGAGGTTTCAACCGGTAAAAAACGATGGCTATCTTGACCTATACCTGTTCTTACTATCATTTCTACCTCTTAATCGTTAATAGATGTGGCGTTATTTTAGAAATCTAAGAATTTGAATGAAACATTTTTTTGCTTTTTCTTAAATTAGAAAGGTAAGCTGAGCTTTTGGCTGGTTGCTATTCATAAAAGATCAAATAAGAAAAGGTAGATGAATGTTTAGAAATAGAAAAGGCAGTAAGCAAGGCTAGTTAACATTCTATAAACTTTCTAAAAAAATTACCTCTCTACTTATTAGGTAATAAGATTAAAGGTAAATGTTTGAAAGCCAATTTAAATTTATTAGAAATAAAAGTTCAAAATAAAAATATTTTCTAGTAAAATGGCCCCTCTTAAAGAAGGATCATGAAATGGCATCCCTAAATATTCACCGTCCCCCCCGATTACCGTGTAATCACTCCTTTATAAATGAAGGGAACCAAAAAAATGAAAAAGCAGCATTTTATTGGAAAATTAAGCATTTAGCTCTTTTAGCTTTAGCTACTTTATGTAGCCTGGCTACTTTGACAGGAGTGATAAATTTATTTTCTAGCACTTCATTCTCTGTGCTTTCTAAGTATACATTTATACTTTCAGCCGGCGCTTTAGGAGTTTTTCTGAGTGGAAATATGTTAAATTCGATGGCTTCTAGGCTTCCTCAATCTTTAGTTTCTTTGGCCAATTATATTTATTCTATTGTTTGTGAATTTTTTTCTTTGATAGCTTTAAATTTTTTACGTTTTGTAGATTTAGAAAAACGCGATCCTCATAAAGGAAATGAGCAACAACCTATTTTACTTATTCATGGACTTTATAGTAATAGTGGCTCATGGGCTTATTATCGTTACCGCTTCTCTAAAGAAAAATTAGGGCCTGTTTTTACGGTGCATCTAGGAAAGCCTTTCGAATCTATTGAAATCCATGCCGAAAAAGTCCGAAATAAAGTGCTAGAAATTCAAAGAGTGACAGGAAGGAATGATATTACACTTATTGGCCATTCAATGGGGGGGATCGTAGCCTGTGTCGCTGCTTCTAAATTGGCTGAATGTAATTTGCTAGTAACAGATATTATTACTTTAGGCTCTCCATTAAAAGGAGCTTTCTTGGCGGCTTGGGGGATAGGGAAGGCTGTTAAAGAAATGCATCCGCAAAGCGCTTTTTTAGCCAACCTTAGTAAGAGAATTTTAAATTTGCCCTCTACAACTCATTTTTTCCATATAGCTAGTAAAACAGATTTATTAGTTCCTCTTTCCAGTGCTTTATTTAATGAAACTATTTATACCAAACGATTAACACTTTCAAATGTAGGCCATTTATCCCTTTTATTTTCAGACTCGTTGATTGAAGAAGTGATAAATTATTACAAAATTCGACAAAATAAAGTGTAAAAATAGGTGCTTTATTTTATTTATCCAAAAAAATTAACTTTAATTCAGATTCTTATTGTATTTAAAAGTTTTTTTTGTTAATAAGATAATCAAAAAAACTACGAATAATCGAGCTTTTTTTCGAGCATTTAACAATAAATTAATTTTTACCTATGGTTGCATTAAAAACATGGAAATATTGAAAATTAAGGGCGGAACCCCTTTAAAAGGTCATGTAAAAGCAGCAGGTGCAAAAAATGCGATGACTAAACTGCTGGTAGCCTCTCTTCTCTCAGATAAAAAATGTCGCTTCTATAATGTTCCTAACATTGGGGATGTGGCGGTTACAGTAGATTTATGTAAAGAAATAGGCATGGATGTGCAGTGGGACCGGGTGAATGGGGTCATGGAAGTGATTACTAAAGAACTTAAAACTTCTTATATCCCTCAAAGGTTCTCTGGAGCCAATCGAATTCCTATTTTGATGATTGGAGCGCTATTGGGACGTACTGAAGAAGATATTATTGTGCCAACGGTGGGGGGATGTAATATTGGAATGCGCTTGGTAGATTTTCATATTGCTGCTCTAGAGAAATTAGGAGCTGTTATTGAATATAGAGGAATGAAGCGCGAAGGAGCTTATTTTGCTCATGCTCACAATGGCCTGAAAGGTACGCTAGTACATTTGCCTTTTCCGTCGGTAGGAGCTACAGAAAATACCATTTTAGCAGCCGTCACAGCTCGGGGCTTAACCACAATAAAAAATGCAGCCATTGAACCAGAAATTGTAGAATTAATTCTTTTTTTGCAAAAACTCGGTGCCATTATTACATTAGATGTGGATCGTACGATACATATCCAAGGTACACGACGATTTTATGAAGTGGAACATACCGTGATCCCTGATCGTATTGAAGCAGCTTCTTGGGGAATAGCAGCTATAAGTTCCAAAGGACGTGTTTTTGTGGAAGGCGCTCAGCATCAAAATATGATTACTCTTTTAAATAAGCTTAGAGAGGTAGGAGGAGGATTTGAAATTAAGAGTAATGGAATTGAATTCTACTATGACGGACCCCTTCAAGGCGGGCTCCACCTAGAGACAGACGTGCATCCCGGCTTCATGACAGATTGGCAGCAGCCTTTCGTTGTGCTGCTTACACAGGCGACAGGATCATCAGTGGTGCATGAAACTGTGTATGAAAATCGTTTTGGCTATACGGAGGTGTTGAAGGAAATGGGAGCTGATATTACGCTTTTTAGGCAATGTTTGGGTGGTAAAGAATGCCGCTTTGCTTCCCAAAGTTTTTGCCATAGTATTATAGTTAAAGGTAATACTCCTCTTGTTGCAAGAGATATTTCTGTTCCTGATTTAAGAGCAGGTTTTGCTTATGTAATGGCTGCAATTTTAGCTAAAGGAACGAGTGTAATTTCGGGATTGCATTTCTTAGACAGAGGCTATGGAGAGCTTTTTCAAAAGCTTGGTTCTTTAGGGGTAGATGTGACGCGTACGACGGAAAAGGAAAAAACTTTACAACCCGTGTCAAAAGAGGAGGAAGTAGCTGTCTTAGCCAAACCTATCAAAGAATTAAAAAAGAAAAAATTACCTGTTTTACAGACTATCTAAATTTTTCTAAAGGTTCTCAAGGAATATAGTCTAGCCTATAGATAGATATAAGCTAGATTTAATGAGAATTTTTCCTTAATAAGGATAGACCCATCTCTTTTCTCCTGGCAGCCTGCTGATGAGCTAGGCGATCATTCTTAAGACCTGTTTTAAGGCCGCAGAATAAAGTAAGCTAAAAAATTTAGAAGACATCATCCATCCAGGCAAACAATTTCCTAGGCAAAAGATCGAGATCGGTTTAAAAATAAAGCAAGGCTAGGTCAACCAAGCACCTTTATTAAGGTTTGGCGCAAGGCATGTCGGGCAGGGAAAGAATGAAAGCTTGTGTGTTGTATAGCTATTTAAATTTTATTTTTCTGACGATATAGGTATAATTAATTGGCATGATATATTCACACGATTTGAGAAAAAAAGCTTTGAATTATATAGAGAATGGCGGCTCAATGGCCCCAGCTAGTCATGTTTTTGGCGTAACAGTTCGCACGTTAACAAACTGGATTAAGCGGAAGAAACAAGGCTATTTAGCTCCTAAAAAAAGACGGCAGAGCCCCAGTAAAATTGATAGTGAAAAGCTAAAATGGAATTTACATGGATAAAAGCGGAATAAATGCCTACTTACAGCGCCAACATGCAAGATCACTTATAGGAGAAAAGATTTATGGTGCTATAGCAGGCCGTTCATTTGCTAGGGAAAGCTTTATAGCAGCTAAATAGAAGTCTAAAATTTTAGCTCCTTTTTGTTATACAGGTACTTGTAATTCACTCTTATTTAACTTTTGGCTAGAAAAAATATTGATATCCGAACTTAAAACAGGGCAGGTCCTGATTATGGATAATGCTACCTTCCATAAATCGCCAACCACTCATGAGCTTATCAAAAAGGCAGGGTGTGAGATTTTATTTTTACTGCCATATTCTCCCTCTTTTAACCCTATTGGAACCTTTTGGGCTAATTTTAAGAAGATTGTAGCAGCAAACTTAAATAAGTTTTCTACTCTTGCTTAAACCATTGATTATTCTTTTTTAAGTATATGTTAATGGCAAGAAATATAAAATTTAAATCACTATATGTGGAAAAAAGATCGGATAGGATGAATTATAAAAGTGCTTTAGATAAAGTTTTATCCAGGGGCTTAAGGCGAGATAGAAAGTAGCCTTAAGACATGTGGTAAAAAAGAGGCTGAAAAGAGCGGGAGCTTGGTAGAGGACAGAAAATGCTAATGCAATGCTGGATTTAAGAATGGGTAGATTAAATGGCCATTGGAAAGCTTACTGGAGTTCCTACAAAGCTGCTGCTTATAAAGGATTGCCAACACTTTTGTTTACGCTCGAAAGAACTGAACAATCAATTAAAAAATTGCTTTAAATTGATTTTTTGTTATACTAATGAGCCTAAAGCATGCCCTTATAATAATTAATCAAAAATTTTTAACTATGTCCTGTTTGTGGTCATTATTCAATCCATTCACTTGCATAAATCCAAACTCTTCACATTACAATATAATTAATTCTACGCCCATAGCCATGTTGCCCGAGGAATTGATCGTGCACATTTTCTCTTTTCTTTCAGCCACTAATCTTGCTACGGCCCAGCGCGTATGTAAGCACTGGAGAAAAATAGCAGAAGAAGACAGCCTGTGGCAAAGACACCATCAGAGACGTCTTGGTTGCAAGCCCCTTATGCGTATCTTTTCTAAAAGAGTACCTTACTCTTTTAAACAAAGCTATCTTATTTATTGCAAGAATGAAGCTGAATGTATACGATTTAAAGAAATGCTTGCTTTCAGCCATGATGAGAATCTAGCTTTCGAGCATCAACTATTAGAGCATTATATCTCTAAAAAGTGAGATATTGATGAAGGAAAAGACAACCTTTTTATCAAAGAATCCAGCTTAAATACAAAAAACATTTAAAAAACTCATAATATTTTAAGTATAAATAAAGCTTGGGAATAGGGAAATTGCATGAAGATTTTATTTACCATTTAAGCTGTCCTAGACAGCACTTGACCTGACAAACATGAGTTACCTGGCAGGTACTATTTCTGTCAGTTGTAACTTATCTAACATCTTTTCTTGCGCAAGATGTTTAGCATCTAAGAATATTTGTAAAGGTGTCTTGCCAAAACAATACTTTCCTGTATGTGTTCTCTCGTTATTATATTCATTCATCCATTTATCCACATCCTCTTGTAATTCTTCAACATTTTTAAACGCTTTCTTCCTAAAAGCTAGGGCATAAAATTCGTTCTGGATGGTCTGATGAAAGCTTTCGCAGATTCCATGGATTTAAAAGGTGTTGAGCTTTAGTGCGCGAGTGGTCAATGTCTTCAATGGCCAGATAAAGTTCATACTCATGATGCTCTCTTGTTCCGCAGTACTCGGTACTACGATTGGTCAATATTCTTAAGACACGAATATCTTGCTCTTCAAACCAGGGAATGACTTGATCATTTAAGCATATCTGCTGCTACCAACGCATTTTTCCTGTCATATAGTTTGACAAAAGCTACCTTAGAATAGGTATCGATCACTGTCTGTTGATAAATGCGTCCCACACCTTTAATAGTGCCTACGTAATAGGTATCTTGAGATAATAAATAGCCTGGATTTGCAGTTTCAATTTCGCCATGTGCTTCTTTTTCTTCCTTGGCTTTTTCAAGAGCTTTTAGTTGGTCCTCTGTTAATATCATTTCTTCCTAAAGCCATTTTAGCTTCCAATGCTTTGAGACGTTTTTGGAAAGTCTCAAAATTATATCTAAGCCAAACAGAACGCACACCTCCTGGCGAAATGAAAACTTCTTGTTTCTTAAGTTCGTTACATACTCTTAACTGTCCATAAGCAGGCTTTTAAAGAGCAAAATCAACCACAGCTTTTTCAATAGACTCATCCACCCTGTTTTTTATGCAGGGTTCTTTACGTGTCGTATCCTGAAGAGCTGCTCCTCCACCCGTTTCATAAAGTTCTTTAAATCTACACAAGCTATCTCTAGAATATCCCATCATTTTACATGCTTGGAATACATTCCCTCACGTTTGGGCTAGCTTTAAAACACCAGGTTTAATTTTTAATGACTTTCTGATGAGTTGCTGAATTTGACATTTTGACACTCCTTATTGGTTTAAGTCGCTCACTTCAACTTCCCTGCTATCACTTTTAATGAGCAACAGTGCTTCAAGCTTCGCGACTTATAAATCGTGTTTCCTTTATTTTTATCACAAATGTCAAATTAAGTCCTATCTATTACACATTAAAGAGTTGCTCAAAAGCGTATAGCATTTTCGTTAAGTACTCGCTCTTTAGAAAGCTTTTGGTTACTTTTTCTATCTTCTTGCGTCAAAGGATTCTTTTTGCTTCTTTTTTTAGACATTTGAGTTTTGAAATGTATTTTTTGTAGCCCCTGATATTCTGTATCCGTCAATAGAGTTATTGTCGAATGAATATGGGTTTTTGACTCTTTAAATAATCGAAAATCATGTCTTTTACCATTGCAAAACGCTGTGCAGATGATTTTCCGGCTCTTCTTATCTACAATCACTTGACTCTTTAGGGTATGCTTTTTCTTTTTTCCGAGTAAAAGTGTTTTTGCCTTTTTTTGGCCTTTCAATGGGCGTTTCTGTTGCATCGATTAATATTACATCATATTCAACATCCCTCTTTAAAAGCGCTTTACGCCCTGGCAAAGCAAAATCTGGGTGCTTTATTAACGTATCTTCAATCCATTTTATCGTCTTATAGGCTGTGCTTTCACTAACGCCATAACTTTGGCCAACATGAAAATATGTCCTGTATTCCCGAATGTATTCTAAAGTCATTAGTAGCATGTTTTCTAAGCCAAGTTTCTTTTTTCTCCCACTGTTAACTCTCCTGTTTTTAATCGATTGATCTAAAATGCCTACCATTTTATTAAAGGTTGTTCGCTTAACACCAGCTAGGCGACGAAATCTTTCATCATCTAAATCTTTTACTATTTCAAATTTCATTGTGCCCTCCCTCATTTTTAGGCACAACTATACTCATAAATTTAATTTCGAAAAAAATCTAGTGATTTTCAAGGCGACTGATTCCCCCTGAGGAATGGAAGTTGAAATTCTATCTAATTCAATTACCCTTAGTTGTTGCAGAGTATTAATGATCAAACTTTTACACATTTCATTTACTTGAATAAAGCCAAGTTGATGGCGATTGTTTTTAATTAAACTATTAATTTCTGTGAATTTCTTCCCAATATCTACAATTGACTTTATATTATTCAGTTCTTCTAACTTATTTTCGATCGATTGGTATATTGAATCATTAATTTGAAACATATTAGTTTCTTCTGAATCTTTCTCTTTCCCTTTAATTTTGCGCTCTGGTAAAGTCTCTATTTCCCCTAATTGTTCTCTTAGACTTTGATCATGTTTTTCCTCGCGCAAGTTGTCAGGAATTGCTCTAATTGCTGGAAGCCCCTCCTCTGGAGGAGGAGTTTCTAAAACAACATAGTGAAGATGAGTGTCTCGCGAAGTTCTTTTTACTAACCCATGATAAAGAGGTTGAATACCTTTTTTGATGTTAGTTTTCTCTTCTAATTCTGCGGAAGCGTGCAAGACTTTTAAATGAGATCTACCTGCAATTACTACCACTTTTTCGCACGATTGTAATGCACGGTTAATATTTGCCTCCCCATCTCGATTTCTCCTATCCAGAGGATGTACAGTTAAAGCTTGCAATATTTCACTAAAGTTATCCATAAAAGAATAGCTTTTAATAATGGAGTTAGCCTGCAAATGCTTAAGATCATAAGAAGTAAGACCCTTTTTATCTATCAATTTTGATAGATCGGCTTTTATTCCTTCGACTATTTCAGATAATTTCTCCGCATTCTGCTCCAAAATTCTAGCATATCCCTCCTCAATCATCTCTTCCTTTTTGGACCATAGAATCAATTTATTAATAGCCTCTTTCATCGTATCATGCATGTAAGATAGCCCCTCCACTTCACGTTCGCTTAGATATTGAGTCATTCCGTGCAGCATGTTAGAATATGTCCACTGGATTACTTGGTTTGCAAAAAGAGGCATAGATTTTCGAGATAAGGGGTTGTCCCAGCAGCCAAAAATCAAGCGGTCATTATATTCTCTTTTTATAGATCGAAATTCAACTGTTCTTGCCTCAGAAGCCTCTTCTGATTCGTCTAAAATTGCGATTCTATCTAGATCATTCTTAGCCAAATGTTCAAGCGCAATCGTATTTACAAGACTGCTAATCTCTGCTTGCGCAAAACCATGGCTTTCTCCAATCATGATAACATGCGCTCGCTTAACTTTATCAGCAGCTGATAATTCCACTTGTTCGCTCTCAAAATTGTTTTCTATTTCTCTAAAATATCCTAATTGCTGCTTTAAATGAAAAGAAGAGTCAGATTGCATAAAAAATCCTTAAATATTAAATATTTTATTAATTTAATAACAATGTTTTTTTACTGAAAAATTGAAATTTTACTTAATTATAATTTTTTAAATAAAAAGTGTAATTAACTTGTTGTTTTGTTAATTAACAAGTTGTGTTCCATAAGTTTTTTTTCTTCTTTCATCTATGCGAATTCTATGCCAATTGGGAATGGCTATTTTTTAACCTAAATTATGAGTTTTCTTAAGCGGCAATCATAAGGTCTGCTTTTTGGCCAGCAAGCTTTAAAGAAGGCCTTTTTGGCTGGCAATAATAAGCTGCTATTCCTGCCACTATGTTGGCTAAAAAATTCCTTAATTTGCTTAAAGAGAATATGCTGAATTTTAGAGACCTTTAGTAACCGTTTAAGGGGCTTTACACACGCTTTTTAAAAATAAACATGCTTTAGAAGAGAGAACCTGCCAGCCTGCTTGGCGACACTATAGGTATCTTAAATGGCATGGCATGCAAGGAGAGCTGCAAAACTTTAGCAATGAG
>NZ_JRXI01000015.1:0-3839 GCF_000813645.1 Neochlamydia sp. TUME1
CTAAAAAGCTAGAGAAGTTCTGCCATAGATTTTTAAAGTAACTTGAACATTTTCATAATTACATAAAAGATTATGCTGTTTCTATGATCAATCATAGGGCAGAAGAAGCTTTAAGAAATCTAGCCATTTTTTTAAGTTGGTTTTTAGGTAGCTAGTCCTAATATTTAGCAAAAGATGAAGTATCTGATTGCTTTGCTAGCTTTGGAGCTCCTTGTTTCTTATATGCCCCTCTTTGCCTAAGGGCTGAAGAGCTTGGAAAATTTAAGCCAGAAGTATTTAACAGACATAGCTTTTGATTCTTGTGAGGGAAAGGTTTATAGCAAAGGAGAGTAAAAAAGGCCACAGCATAAGAAGGACAAATGGAGAATTTGGAGAAAGATTCACCTAGCCATTTGTCCGTATTCGTAGGAAAGATTATTTTTAAGCAAGCAATAAAGTAGATGATTCAGTAGCCAACCCAATGATCCTCTAAGCTACCAAAGAAAGTCAAGACTGCTGAGGGAGACCGCGCTTATGATAGACATGCTTTCTACCAATCATATTATAGACAGGATATAGATCCTCCAGCCCTCCAAGAATGGGAGGAAGAGTAAAGCCAAGAGACAGACAAGCTTAAGAGATACAAGAATAGCGAGGCTTTAAAAGCTAAAGGGGGTGGAGAAGACGATGAGGGTAGGCAGCTTTAGAAGAAACTTTGCGGCTATCATAGAGGATCACTTACTGAAAACGGCGGGGGATGGCTTCAAAAAAAAGCTTGAGGGGAGAGTTTTTAGTTTTAGAAAAGTAGGTTATCAGCGAGCAGGGGAACAAGATAGATATTCGGCTATGAATAAGATCGCAAAGCTTGGAAATGTCTCACAAGGACAATGGGTACTGACACAGGGAATAAGATCTAATATAAGGCTATATCTTAAACAGACGAGCTATTAGATCATTTGCGCAATAAAGCCGCTAAGTCTATTAAAGTTTTAATGCTTCAGCTTATGTTTATCCTGGTTGGCTGAAGATACACTTACTTTTATTAAGCCTCCTAGGAAAGCTATCTATTAGGCGGGCATGATTTTTTGCCTATCTTAGGAACCACCGGATGAAAAGAAAAACCGTGAACAAAAAGAGTTTTTTATTAACCTGAGTTTTGAGTTTTTTAAGCTGCAATCAAAAAACTCGTTTCTTGACCAGAAAATCTCATAGAAGGCTTTTTTGGTGGGTGGCAATAAGCTGCTATTCCTGCCAACATGTTGACTAGAAAATTCCCTATGCTCCTATGACGAGTATGTTCGATTTGATAGATATTTTTTAATTGATCGTTTACAGTTTCGATTATAGATCTTTTTCTTAGCAGAATTTTGTCTTGAAAAGACATTAACTTCTGTTTCATATTCGATCGTATGCTTGTCAATAGCTCTAAACCGCGATTAATAAGCTTTTGTCTTAATTGAGAGGAAAGATATCCTTTGTCGCCAAACAGCTTTCCCATCAGGTCTTTTGACAAGATATCAACGATAGAAACATCGGAAACATTGCCAGGAGGGAGTTGAAAAGATAGAACCTCTCCCTTTTCATTGATAATCAAGTGAAGTTTGAAACCGTAAAACCAGCCCGAGGTAGTTTTTCCTCTTTTAGCTAAACCTTTGAAAACCTTATTTCTTGTAATTCTTTTATTATGGCAAACGTCAATAGAGGTAGAATCAATGAACGCAATTCCTGTAGGTATTCCTCTTAAGCTATAAAGATAAGCATATAAAGGCACAAATATGATTTTCTTTAAATAAACGAAGCGGCTATAACTAACAAGCTTAGGAAATTCTTGGCGCATATGGGTATTAACATGGTGGTAAAAATGCTTGAAGTTCCTATAATTCGACTGGTGAAATAAAATGACGATCGTCATCATCTCTGGGACTGACAATTCAGGCTTAGGACCACGTTTTGTTTTAGATGAGGCAATGAGATGTTAATCCCATTCTTTGCTAAAAGATTTCCAAAAATCATCGATATTACAGTATAATTCTACTAAACACATTTTTGACCCCTCGTGGTTAAATATTCGTTAAGAAGCAAATATTTTTAAACCATGTAGAGGTCTTTTGTCATTAAGATTATTTATCCTTCTGAGCGATAAACTGATAAACTCAACATTCAGGTTATTAAGAAATTTGTGATAGACATCAGGTAATTAGGTTGTCTTCTCTACCCAAGATATTCATCGTTTCGATCTACTTGTCATAATATTTTTTATACCTAGTTATGGGATGAGCGCTAGGCTAAAAAGAGCCACAGGAAAGGTAAGAACCTTTCTTTTCTTGTTTTATATAAAAAAACTTGTCAGTATGTTAGTAATTTTGTAAGAAAATAAACCCTTTGTTAACGTGGCTTTCAAAAAATATTTACAAACTGTTAGTTTTAAGGTAACTAATTTTTTTATTAGGTAAAATGCAGAATTCTCCAGCTTTATGGCGTCAAATACAACGCAGCAACTTCACAAATTGGAATCAATTAGTAGACTTTTTAGAGCTTTCTCCTGAGCAAGGTGAGCAAATATTAAAAAATCCTTCATTTAAATTAAATTTACCCCTCCGCCTTGCTCAAAAAATTACTAAAGAGAGTTTAGATGATCCTATTCTTAAGCAATTTCTTCCTGTCTTAGATGAAAAGCTGGAAGCTACAGGCTTCCAAATAGACCCCGTCCAGGATCAATTATTTCGAAAGGAAACTAAACTTTTGCAAAAATATAAAGGCCGTGCTCTTTTAGTCTGCACAAGTGCTTGTGCGATGCATTGTAGATATTGCTTTCGCCAAAATTTTGAGTACGATAGCAAAAAAACTAGCTTTGCTAACGAATTGGAGCTTATTCGAGCAGACTTATCTCTTAAGGAAATTATCTTAAGTGGAGGAGATCCTTTATCGCTGGAAAATAGAACATTAAGCAATCTTTTAGATCAACTAGATTCGATTTCTCATCTGCGCCGTGTTCGATTTCATACTCGTTTTCCTATCGGAATTCCGGAAAGGATTGATCAAGAGTTTTTAGATATCTTAAGAGTCCGTCGTGTGCAAATTTGGTTTGTGGTCCATGTCAATCATCCCCGCGAGCTAGATGAGGAAGTTCTTTTAAAACTTAAAAATGTGCAATGTTTAGGCATTCCTGTTCTTAATCAGTGCGTGCTTTTAAAAGGCGTTAACGATGATAAGGAAACTCAAAAACTACTCTGTGAAAAATTGGTAGATCACGGGATTTTACCTTATTATATGCATCAGCTAGACCGAGTAAAAGGGACTGCCCATTTTGAGGTAGAGCGAGAGCAAGGTTGTGAATTTATCCGTTATCTGACTGCTAATCTATCGGGTTATGCGGTCCCTAAATATGTGCAAGAAGTACCGGGAGAGTCCAGTAAAACTTCTCTTTTCTAGCCCTTAAACTAATAACTATCTTATTTAGATAAGGGAGAGCTAGAAAAAAGGCGAGGAGAAGGATTTTATAATACGCTTTCAAGAGACTCCTTATGCGGCCCCGTACTTCATAAAAACCCCTCGAACTAAGTAGAGAGAGAGGTTTCAGAGGGTTGGTTATGCAGACTAAGGTGCGCCACGAACTTCGACAAGCCAACGGCGGGTTAAAGATGCTGTACAAGAGATTAGGGAAGGCCCCTAGTAACCGATGACTTAGGCATAGGTTACAAACCATCTTAAGCTGCATGGGTAAAGAGTCCATGTGGTGAGCGTTAAGGAAAAGGTATAGCAAGACTATATCAGGTGAGAGTTAAGGAGACGAATGCAAATGAATCACTGATGAAGTGGCGAAAGCGTAGGGATGATGTCAAAACTGGGGGGTCTTAGCT
>NZ_JRXI01000016.1:0-9036 GCF_000813645.1 Neochlamydia sp. TUME1
CGTAATCCATTCGAGCGTTATGCCGATGATCTAGTGGTTCACTGTCAAACGGAAGCGCAAGCCAACGAAATAAAGAAAGCTATTGCAGAACGCTTAGCTCAATGTAAACTAGAGTTGCATCCTGCAAAGACAAAAATCGTCTATTGCAAAGATGATGAACGAAGAAAAAGATCCCTAAACGAGAAATTTGATTTTCTGGGATATACTTTTAGAGCCAGAAGATCAAAGAATCGGTATGGAAAGCACTTCATCAACTTTAGTCCCGCAGTAAGCAATAAAGCAAAGAAAGCAATAACGAGTACGATGAGAAGTTGGAAAATGCATCTGCGCAGTGACAAGAAGATTGTAGATTTATCAAGAATGTTCAATCCCATGATAAGAGGTTGGATCAACTACTATGGTAAATATTACAAATCAGAACTCTATCAAATTTTCAATGTTGCAAACCGTACATTAGCAAGGTGGGCGGAAAGGAAATACAAGAAGTTAAGAGGCCACAGCAGAAGGGCAATGCATTGGTTGGGAGGGATCGCAAAACGAGAACCTCAGCTATTTGCTCACTGGAAAATGGGCGCCATACCTGCGACTAGACAATAGGAGCCGTATGAGCTGAGAGGCTCACGTACGGAACTGTGAGAGCGTGAGGGTGTGATTCCCTCGCGCTACTCGACGATTAATACACTGTAACACAGAACAAGAGGCTCAACACCTTCTAACAAATCTAAAGAAAAGATTTGAAGAATGTAGCTTGATGCTTCATCCAGATAAAACAAAGATTATTTACTGTAAAGATGGAAGCCGTAAGGAAAAGTACGAGGAAACCAAATTTGATTTCCTAGGCTATACCTTTCGGCCAAGACTGGTCAAAAACAGTAAACGAAATAGCATGTTTATAAGTTTTACACCAGCAGTAAGCCAAGCGGCGCTAAAATCTATGAAAGCAACCATTAGGCAATGGAATATAAGAAATAGAACAGATTTAGAACTTGGAGATATAGCCAGAATGTATAATCCAGTTATCAGAGGATGGTTGGCATACTATGGGAAATATTCTCCATCAGCTCTATACCAATTCTGCAGACATTTCAATAAGACACTAGTGGCTTGGGGAATGCGTAAATACAAGGAACTTGCAGGTCATAAAACAAGAACGACTATCTTTATAGGAAAGATAGTAAAGGAAAACCCAGAGTTATTTGTACACTGGAATAAAGGAATGATAGGAGCGTTTGCTTAATTGGGAGCGGTATGAATTGAGAGGTTCCTGTACCGTTCTAAGAGAGGCTTGTGGGGAAGTTCCACAGGTCGACTCACCCCATACCTGCGATTAGGCAATAGGAGCCGTATGAGCTGAGAGGCTCACGTACGGAACTGTGAGAGCGTGAGGGTGTGATCCCCTCGCGCTACTCGACTTTTTTCAAAGCGTATAATTATCTATAGACCTTAAATTCTGTATATTAAAAACTTGTCTTTTTTTCCTTAGGCAGAATGGCATAATAGAACTCTCTAAGGGATGCCAGCCTATACAGTTTTTTACAGCATGGTCAAAGCTGCGCCCATTAGTCAATAAGTTAACCTATTGATAAATTTCTTAAGTTGAGCTCCCTCAACAGAGGCAGTTAAGCTAAAGAGTAGCTCTAAAAGATAAGAAAGAAAAAATGGAAGATAAGAAGAAACTTTAAAAATCCTCCCATTTTTTCGCCATACTGCCAGCATATTTCTTTCTCCTTTATTAATAGTAAACATCCCCTGTTAATTTTTAAAAAAGATCACATTTTTTCTACTGTTTGGACACCTAATAAATTTAAGCCTTTTTTCAAAATACGTGCTGTCGTTTCACATAAAAGCAAGCGTGAATTTTGCTCAGGTACTCCTTCCACACGGCAATCACGGAAAAAGGCATTGAATTTTTCTGCAAGGGTATAGAGGTAATCTGTTAAGCGGTGGGGTAAAAGATCACGCGAAACTGCATGGATTGTTTCTCCAAACTGTTTCAAATGCAATGCTAAACCTGTTTCTGAAGGATGCTCTAAAAGAATGGTCTTAACATTTTTAATTAATTTTGGCTCAAATTTAACTTTGCGTTTGATGCTAGCGATTCTGACGTAAGAATACATTAAATAGGCGGCAGTATTGCCCTCAAATTTCAACATGCGCTCGTAACTAAATGTATAATCGCTAGTGCGATGGCAAGCTAAATCGGCATATTTAATGGCACCGATTCCTAGAATGTGGGCCATATGATCAGCCTCTTGTGGTTCTAAGGTAGGATCTCGCTTAATTAAAATCTCTTTAGCATATTTAATGCCTGCTTGAAGCAGATCAATCAATTTTTCTGTGTCTCCAGAACGCGTACGAAATTTTTTTCCATCACTTCCTAAAACTAGTCCAAATGGAACATGATCAAGCTGCACCTTTCTCTTCTTTAAAAATCCAGCTTTTTCAGCTACTTTGAAAATCATTTGAAAGTGTAGACTTTGGCCTGCATCCGTCACAATAATAATACGGTCTGCCTTTTCCTCGAAAATTCTTTGTTTGATTGCTGCCATATCGGTAGTATCATAATTATAGCCTCCATCAGATTTTTGAATCATAAGGGGCATAGCATTGCCTTCACGATTGCGAAATTCCTCTAAAAAAATACATTTTGCGCCTTGAGAAATTTCAACTAGTCCCTGAGCTTCTAATTCTTTGACTATTCCTGGTAAAAGAGGGTTATAAAAAGATTCCCCGCGCGTTTGAATTTTTACTTCGAGAAGATCATAAATCTCTTGATAAGCTTTCTCAGAAATAAAGCAAATCATCTCCCAAGCTCTTCTGGAGAGAGTATCTCCACTTTGCAGGGCTACAACTTCTTTTTGGGCTCTTTGTTTAAACTCTAAATCGCTATCAAATTTTTGCTTAGAAGCCTTATACCAGCTGACTAGCTGAGACAAGTCAGTAGGGTTATTGGCTTGTAATACATGAGGAGCTGTCTCTTTAATGTAAGCTATCAGCATACCAAAAGCAGTTCCCCAATCTCCAATATGATTAAGTCGTATAACTTCGTGTCCCAAAAATTCCAAAACACGAGCGATACAATCGCCGATAATGGTAGAACGCAGATGCCCTACATGCATTTCCTTAGCAGTATTAGGACTCGAAAAGTCAATAACAACGCGCTGCTGAATAGGTAGGGGAACTCCTAACATGGGGTCTTCGAGGATCTCTTGAATACTTTTAGATAGGTAAAGGGGATGAATAAATATATTGATAAAACCCGGCCCAGCAATTTCAACATGATGAATAACTGGAATTTTTTCTTTAGGCAAAACACTTAAACTTTGTACAATGCCTTGAGCCACTTCGCGTGGACTTTTTTGAAGAATTTTACAAAGCTTCATAGCGGAGTTGAATTGATAGTGTCCGAATTTATCTTGGGTACTTTGAGTAATTTCTATAGATAAATCTGGAGTGCTAGCTAAATGTGGAAAAGCTGAAATAGTCGCCTTTTTAAATTCTTCGTTTAGATGGTCGATGAGCATTTGTTTTGACATGAAATTACTTAAATTATTGTTAATGTTTAAAGTCGATAGGTTTTTTTCTTTGACCGATTAAATTTGTTAGATTGTACTGAGCAATTTCGTCCGCAACAAATGTCGTAGGCTTATCTTCTTTTTCAGCTTTATCAAAAAGCTTAAGAAGAAGGTAGTAAATATGATTGACCTTATCGCGTGCTGCAGTAGCATTGTAGCCTCCTGCATTAAATTCTGCTGTAGCATTAATCAAGCCTCCCGCATTAATCACATAATCAGGGGCATATAAAATTCTTTTTTTCAAAAGCATTTCTCCTACTAGCGGCGAGGCTAATTGATTGTTTGCTGCACCGGCGATAGCCTTACATTTTAAATGAGGAACGATTTCTTCAGTAATTACTCCTCCCATGGCGCACGGTGCGAAAATGTCGCATTCTGTATGAATGTAGTCATAGAGTCCTACGGTTTTTGCTCCCATAGGAGCAGCATGCTCTTCAAGGCGGGCTTCGTTAGCTTCGCAAAGAATCAACTGAGCACCTTCCCAAAATAAAATATTGGCAAGCTTGCTACCGACTTGTCCTAATCCTTGAACAAGAATTTTTTTATTAGCCACGGAAGGTGTTCCCCATAGTTTTTGAGCTACAGCTTGGATACCTCGATAGACTCCCCAGGCGGTGAAGGGGCTGGGATCGCCGCTGCTAGTATGGGTAGGCAAGGCGGCAACGTAAGGGGTTTTTTGACGGATAATGGCCATGTCTTTTGTATCTGAGCCTACATCTTCGGCGGCTATATAATCTCCTTGAAGAGAATGCACGACTTCTGCAAAAGCTAATAGAAGTTTTTCTGTTTTTTGCTGATAGGGATCTGCTAGGATAACACTTTTACCTCCGCCCGTGCCAAGTTCGGCTACAGCAGATTTCCTTGTCATGGCTTTAGCAAGTAATAAAACATCTTCTAAAGCCTCTTGTGAAGAAGCGTAAGGATAAATACGTGTACCTCCTAATGAAGGACCAAGAGAGGTATCATGGATAGCAATCATACAGTGTAAGTGAGCGCCAGGATCAGTAGCCTCGATTACTTTTTTATATCCATCAATTTTTACTTCCTTTATTTGCACCATCTAGTCCTCCCGGTGTTTTTCAAAATGAGTTGATTAATAATACTCTAATAGCTATCCTTAGCCCAGCAATAAATTAAAATATTTATACTTAATTATTCCCTTTACAGAGGTTCCGGATGGCTCAAACTGTTATAACAGAAGAGATAAAAAGCGAACTAGAACAGTTTTTAAAAGAGAATCAATCTGCTGAGCTAGTGACTACATATCTCTTTTACGTAGAAAAAAAATTTAACCTACGCCCTGTCCTATTTCCAAAAGACAAGATAATCTACCAAAGTGCAGAGGATGCCGTCAAGTATGTTGAACAACAACACCAATTGTGGCACGAAACTGAAATCAAGATAGGTTTTAGTAATTTGAGTGTAAATGAGCAAACTAAAAAGATTTACATCTGTCCTTTTACCGGAAAAGTATTTGGAGATAATACTCATCCTAATCCACAAGATGCTATTTATGATTGGGTCTCTAAATGCCCAGAAAATACGGAAAGAGTTAACGGCTTGCGGGTAAAACGTTTCTTTATTTCCGATGATCCCGAGGTAATCAAAAGCTATGCTGCTAAATTCAAACCTAAAGAACCCATTACTAAAGTCGTTTATTCGTCAGTCTTAAGTGGTAAATTGTTTAATACAAAAGAAGCTGTGATCAAAGATTTTAAACAACATTATCTCAAACGTTTATCTTTAATGGAAGTGCAAAATCAAAATCGCTTTCAATTAGAAGAGCATTTTTTAGAATTTATTCAGAGTCAGCTTGTGGAAGATAAAATTGCAAGTTTTGTAGAAGCTTTGGCTGAATTTGAAGAATTTTCCTCTTCTGTAGCTCAGTGGCTTGAATAGGAATGAATCTTCATACTTGTCATACCGTAGAACAAACTATAAATCAAGGGTATGACTTAGGTAGCCAGCTGCCTAATGGCAGTATTGTTTGTTTATTTGGAGAATTAGGAGCTGGCAAAACCACTTTTGTCAAAGGATTGGCAGCAGGAGCCGCTGGCATAACCCCTCAGCAAGTTAACAGTCCCACTTTTGTCTATCTAAATATCTATAAAGGCCATCGTACTGTTTATCATTTCGATCTTTATCGCTTGCGCGATGCGGATGAATTTTTGAGCATGGGATTTGAGGATATGCTTTTTGCGGGGGGAATATGCTGCATTGAGTGGTCAGAGAAGATAGCCCCTTTGTTACCTCCTTCTTGTCTTAAAATTACATTGTTGCATGAGAGCGAAAGTACGCGTATCATAAGGATAGATTCATGAATGCTTATGCATTTGCTAAGGCACGTTTTATAAAAACAGCTATGGGGCCTAAAGATTATCCCATCCTTAAAGATGATGGAGGAAATTTACTTCCTGAAGTAGCGGTGGCTGGGCGCTCTAACGTAGGAAAATCTAGCTTGCTTAACCATTTATTTGGTAGCAAAGGTTTAGTAAAAACTTCCTCTGTACCGGGTAAAACTCAAGCGCTGAATTTCTTTGTAATCGATGAAAAATTAGTATTTGTGGATTTACCCGGCTATGGATATGCTCAAGTCCCTCTTTCCACCAGAAAATTATGGGGGCCGATGGTAGAGCGCTATCTAAAGGAAAGAGAACCACTTAAATTAATTCTTTTTCTTTTTGACATTCGTCGCATGCCTAATGAGGACGATCGGCGCTTCTTGGAATGGGTAATTCATTATCAAAAAGCTATGATCCTTGTTTTTACTAAAGTAGATAAAATCTCAACCAATGAAAAAAAAAGCTAATGCAGATAAAATTTTAAAAGCTTTTGGCATCGATAATATCCACCATCTTTTTTATTCAGCAACTAAAAATGTGGGCCGTAAAGAATTACAAAAAATGCTGACAGAAGCAATAGAGGATGAACTAGCATGAAGCCATTACACACGCAAACGTTTGTTTGCTTAGATTGTGAAACTACTGGATTAGATCCCCAAAGGGATCGTATTATTGAAGTAGCGGCTGTACGATTTACTGTAGAGCAAGTTTTAGCGCAGTGTGAATCCTTAATTGACCCTGAATGTGAAATTCCTGAAACATCGATTGCTATTCATCATATTGTGCCGCAGATGGTGCAAGGAAAGCCTAAAATTAATGAGTACCTTCCGGAGTTTCTCAAATTCGTTAGTAATGATATTTTAGTAGGACATGGAATTAAGTTTGATATGGAAGTCATTGCTGCTTCTGCAGCTCGGGCTAACATTCCTTGCCATATCCAACACAATCGCTATATTGATACTCTGCGTTTAGCACGTCACTATGGTGAGAGTCCCATTAATTCCCTTGAACAGCTGCGTAAACATTTTAATATTCAAGAAGAAGGCGCTCATCGTGCCATGAATGATGTGGTTGTAAATATGGATGTATTTAAATACTTGGTAAAACCTTATAAAACGGTTGAGCAAGTTTTCGATCTTCTCTCTCGCCCTGTTTCAATGAAGATTATGCCCTTAGGTAAACATAAAGGAAGGCCTATTACCGAAGTGCCGCTTCAGTTTCTTTTGTGGGCAGCTAATAAAGATTTTGACCAAGATTTGTTGTTTTCTATCCGCTCCGAAATTAAGCGCCGTAAGAAAGGAAATACTTTTGGCCAGGCCGCCAATCCTTTTAGCGAACTATAAAATTAAAAGGAGATAGAAAGGGTGGCATTTAAATTCCACCAGCTTTAATGATTCCTCTTTTTTTTGAAAAATACTAAAGATCTATTGAAAAGTCTATTTCCTTATTTGCTTAAATGCAGGCAAACAGATAAAATCTGGCTTAAAGCTTCTCAAAAGTCACTTGAAATTTTACTATGGAGTTCACTTGTATGTTGAAAAATGGCAATGCTCATCCAGGAACTGGTTCTTTTGCAGTCAAAGTAGGGCTGGCAGAAATGTTAAAAGGGGGCGTTATTATGGACGTTACCACGCCAGAGCAAGCAAAAATTGCAGAGGATGCAGGGGCGGTTGCTGTGATGGCCTTAGAGCGTATTCCAGCAGATATCCGGGCGCAAGGCGGTGTAGCTAGAATGTCAGGGCCTGAGCTTATCCATAAAATTCAAGAAGCGGTTTCCATTCCCGTAATGGCTAAGTGCCGTATTGGGCATTTTGTAGAAGCTCAAATTCTTGAAGCCCTATTTGTGGATTTCATTGATGAAAGTGAGGTGTTAACGCCTGCTGATGAAGAAAATCATATTGATAAACATGCGTTTCGGATCCCTTTTGTCTGCGGCTGCCGTCATTTAGGAGAAGCTCTTCGCCGCATAGGAGAAGGCGCTGCTATGATACGTACTAAAGGTGAAGCTGGCACAGGAAATATTGTTGAGGCTGTTCGCCATTTGCGCACCCTTAACCGGGAGATGCGCGTACTGACCACCATGGATAATAGCGAGCTGATGGCTGAAGCTAAACGCTTGGGAGCCCCTTACCATCTCGTTAAACAAGTGGCTGAAAAAGGTAAACTGCCAGTTCCTAATTTTGCTGCCGGTGGGATAGCTAATCCAGCTGATGCGGCCCTAATGATGCAGCTGGGGGCTGAGAGTGTATTCGTAGGTTCGGGTATTTTTAAATCAGAGGATCCTTCCCAAAGAGCAAAAGCAATTGTAGGCGCGGCTACTTACTACAATGACCCCGAGATGTTAGCAAAAATTTCTATGGGCCTGCTAAGTGCTATGAAAGGACTGGATATTCAACAGATAAGAAAAGAAGATTTGTTGGCCCAAAGAGGATGGTAAATGACCACTATTGGTGTTTTGGCGCTACAAGGTGCTTTTTCTAAGCATATAGATATGGTGCATTCTTTAAATGTGAAAGCTGTCGCGGTGCGCAAGCCTGAGGATTTAAGTAGGTGCCATGGGTTGATTATTCCAGGAGGAGAATCCACCACTATAAAACGTCAAATTGATTTCATTCAAATGTCTCATCCTTTAAAGCAATTTGCTCAGCTAAGGCCTCTTTTTGGTACATGCGCAGGGCTTATCTTGATGTCCCAAGAAATAATTGCCGACCCTATGCAGCCCTTAGGCATTATAAATGTTTCTGTAGAGCGTAATGCCTTTGGCCGTCAGTATGAGTCCTTTATTGCCAATCTAAAAGCTAACTTGAGTTCTTCTCAAGCTGAGGATGTGGCTGCAGCCTTTATTAGAGCACCACGCATTCATCAGTATGGTAAGGAGGTTGAGGTTTTATCGACTTATCAAGGAGAAGCCGTGCTGGTAAAGCAAGGAATGCATTTGGGAGCGACTTTTCATCCTGAACTGACCCAGAGTACAGCTATTCATAAATATTTTATCTCTCTGATAAAAAGTCATTATTAGTAAGTGCATAAATTAGTTGACTATCACTACCTTTAAAACTATATTTGAAGCATATGAAATATTCCGATGCTCGTTTATTACCCCCAGTCATTCAGCACAA
>NZ_JRXI01000017.1:0-3747 GCF_000813645.1 Neochlamydia sp. TUME1
CATAACAAGGAGCATATTCGCTTGTACTATTTTCCAAGTTATTGCCCAGAACTAAACCCCGATGAATTTTTAAATCAAGATGTAAAATCCCACATTGGGAAGCAATGCCTTCATACTAAAGCGCAGATTGTAAAACTGCTAAATAGCCACCTCAAAATGAGGCAAAAACAGCCTTATGTCATCCAGAACTTTATCAAGGGCTGCTATCCTAGATATGTTGCTTGAAAAAGTGTAAACTATTAGTGCTCCCCGTAATAGTTATGAAATTACCAGATAAATTTAACCTCTAGTGGCCTTTTATTCTCCTGTATAACCACATACGCCTGCCCGTGGGGAATTAACCAGCGGCATAAGCATATAAGTATCTTTTTCATCGATAGCACAGGGGTGGCTTGTACTGCACTTAGAACACAGCTTTGAACCGCATAAAGAGCAAATGATATCAGCCGCTTGATTACATGCTTCGCAGAGAAAAGCAGGCGGATCATTTCGCATAAGAATTGAAATTTCTTTTTGAGGGCAGGTAGCAAGTTTTTCTAGGACTTGTATATCGAGTTCAGTAGAAGATCCCATATCGTAAACGTATGTAAACTCTAAGCCTGGAGATAGAATTTTACCGATTGGATTATTCATAGAGGCGCTAAGTTTGCCAGATTCAGTATGAGACATGTAATGTCGTCTGCCAATAGTAAACTCGCTAAGATGTCCGCAGCATTCTAACCATGTAGTCCTTAAAAACGCATCTAGAGATCGTAAGGAAGTATTCTGGGGAATAGCGACAAACATCCAATAAAGACCGGGTTCTTCAGCCCATGAGATGCGAAGTAAATATCCCTCCGATGTCGATTGAGAAGGTTGTAAGGATTTTAAAGCACACCCAAGTAAATGAGCGCTTCCCTTGCTGGGACTATAGGTTTTGCCGCAGGTAGTGCATGTGCCTTTAGTTTTCATTTTTTCCTCCTTTCTTCAATGATTTTAAAGGGTAATGTTTTTTAATGAATTTTATGAAAACGAATTTTTTTCAGCATCAACAGGAATGCCAGGGCTCAAAAGTTATTAAAATACATGCAACCCTTTTTTATTACTTTTAAAATTATCAAAAAGAATTTATTTATTTCAATCCTTCTTCATCGTTTGAAAAAAATTTAAAGGTTTTCTAAGGTTGAAAAGGGGGAATGAAACCTTTCCATCCACCAAGTACTTATCTTATTTTGTCAAAGATCAAAAGTATTTACCTCTTCATTCGTCTGCTGAAAAAATAATAACTTAAAGGTAAAAAATGTTTACAAGTTAATACGACAAGACTGTAGAGATAGTAGAAGGGTATCGAGCTTTGAGAGTACCTCTTGCCATGTAGGCTTTAAACAAAGATGGGTAGTCATCTTTAGCCAAGTGACCTATCAAAGAGAATACCCTGCTTTAGCCAAGCATTACCTTAAGGGCGGTGAAAAAGAAGCCAAAGCCTTTATTAAGCTCCTGTAGCAAGAATTTTCATGTCCAAGCGATTTTAAATATCAATTAGATAGGTTTGCAAAAAAACTTAAATATATACAGATTATTGTACCTGAAGTTATAGCAAATCAAAAGCATACTACGTCTGGGCGGCCCAAAGCTGAGCAAAAACCTTCTATATCTAGCTATCACCTACAAGGCATAGTAGCTTGCTCTTTGCTTAACAAGTTATCCCATAACCCCATCCACCTCACGGGTGATAAGAATACGAATTCGTTTGACTTGCTTTTTTAATTTTTTATATTCTTTTTAAGAATAAAAATGCTAAAAAAGTTATCACTACCCAAGGAAATAAAATGCATCCTATCTCTCCGGCATCTATTGAAAGCTTGCCCAATGAATTGCTGCTCCCTATCTTAGAGGCTTGCGTAGTTCCTTCCTTATTTAGCGTCTGTAAAAGATGGCATCATCTGCTGGCTTCTGAAGTGATGCCTTCTCTTTATAAACAAATAGGTAAAGTACATGTTCCTCAAGGAAACGTTAAGGAGCAGGCTCTCATTGTAGATAGGATTTATAAGCTAGAAGAAAAGCTTTCTGAAGCAGCAAAGGTAAATGCAATCTTTAGGCAAATCTTTACTTTAGCTAGCTATCTTTCTCCTTTAAAATCTAAAGAAAACGAAGAGCTTTCTGAAATAGCAAAGGTCAATGTAATCTTTAGACAAATCTTTAATTTAGCTAGCTCTTTTTTTTCTTTAAAATCTAAAGGACAAATAGAGGAAAAGAAATCTTTTACTCTAGCTAATTACTCTTCTTATCTCTTAAATATTAATCGCCTTTTGCTTTGGAAAAAACTTCCTGGGGGGGAAGAATACTTGAGCCGAGGAGAAATTAAGCACTTGCCTCTAAAGAAAAAAGGAGAGCTTCTTAGGGAGTGGATTGAAGAAAATTGTAAAAACATCAAGGCTTTAGATTTATCTGAAGCAGGCTTGACTTACTTACCCCAAGAAATAGGCCGATTGTCTCAGCTGCAAACGCTTTACTTAAGAGAAAACCAACTCACCAGCCTTCCTGTGGAAATCGGGCAGCTGTCTAAGCTGCGAAAGCTTAACTTAAGTGAAAACCAGCTCACCAGTCTGCCTGTGGAAATCGGGCAGCTGTCTCAGCTGCGAAAGCTTTACTTAAGCGAAAACCAGCTCACCAGTCTGCCTGTGGAAATCGGGCAGCTGTCTCAGCTGCGAAAGCTTTACTTAAGTGAAAACCAGCTCACCAGCCTGCCTGTGGAAATCGGGCAGCTATCTAAGCTGCAAACGCTTGAATTAGATCAAAACCAGCTCACCGCCCTGCCTGCAGAAATTAGGCAGCTGTCTAAGCTGACAAGGCTTGAGTTAAGCCACAACCAGCTCACCGCTCTGCATGCCGAACTTGGGCAGCTATCTCAGCTAGAAGTGCTTGGCTTAAAATCAAAACCAGCTCACCGCTCTGCCTGCCGAACTCGGGCAGCTATCTCAGCTAGAAGTTCTTGGCTTAAATGAAAACCAGCTCACCGCTCTGCCTGCCGAACTTGGGCAGCTATCTCAGCTAGAAGTGCTTGGCTTAAATCAAAACCAGCTCACCAGCCTTCCTGCAGAAATTGGGCAGTTGTCTGAACTGCAAACGCTTGAATTAAGAGAAAACCAGCTTACCAGCCTTCCTACAGAAATCGGACAGCTGTCTGAGCTGACACGGCTTTACTTAAAGCAAAACCAGCTCATCGCTCTGCCCGTAGAAATAGGGCAGTTATCTCAGCTGAAAACGCTTGAATTAAATCAAAACCTGCTCACCAATCTGCCTGCAGAAATTGGGCAGCTGTCTGAGCTACAATGGCTTAACTTAAATCAGAACCAGCTCTCCAGCCTTCCTGTAGAAATCGGACAATTGTCTCAGCTGCAAGAGCTTGGCTTAAATCAAAACCAACTCACCAATCTGCCTGCAGAAATCGGGCAGCTATCCCAGCTTACCAAGCTTGAATTAGCGGATAATCCTTTGAAAGATATTGCAGAAGAAATAAGGCAGCGTTTTCAATTGTAGAATGGGCGTAAGAGGTTATCTTAAAACCCCTCTTTTAACTTATCAATTGGCCTTAACATCAGTTTAATCATCGATAGATCAATCCAATTTCCACTCGTAGTTGTTAGGTGTCAAGCGACATGATAAATTGACCCCCTGGCGACATGAACTTTTGACCCCCACCTCTGGCCGGCGACACCAACAATTGACCCCCAGCCATAGCAAAATTTGACCCCTCCTCCACTAAAA
>NZ_JRXI01000018.1:0-25121 GCF_000813645.1 Neochlamydia sp. TUME1
GGGGCCTCCAGGTGTGGGGAAAACCCATCTTGCTATTGCATTAGGTAGAGAGGCCATTCTTAAGGGGTATTCAACATTATTCATTTCAGCAACGGCTCTTCTTACTCGGCTTTCGAATGCTCATAAAAAAGGGCAATTAGAAGAAGAGTTATGCCAGGTAAGTAAGCCTAAGCTATTAATTGTTGATGAACTTGGCTATTTACCTTTTGAAACCGATGCAGCTCATTTGTTTTTTCAGCTTGTTTCCAGACGTTATGAAAAAGGCAGCATGCTCATCACAAGCAATCGATCAGTAGGAGAATGGGGCACAGTTTTTGGAGATGGTGTAGTAGCAACAGCAATATTAGATCGTCTTCTTCATCACAGTCAGGTGATTACCATTCGTGGAGAAAGTTATAGACTGCGCGAAAAAATGCGTTCGGGACTTGTAAAACGTGGCGAGTCAACGAACGAGAAAAAATAAAACTAGGAGGAAGGGTCAGATTTTGCTATGGCTGGGGGTCAATTGTTGGTGTCGCCGGCCAGAGGTGGGGGTCAAAAGTTCATGTCGCCAGGGGGTCAATTTGTCATGTCGCTTGACAGTTAGGTACTCATACTCTTTAGAAGTTCTTCGATTACGCCCAATCCATGCAAAAGTCCTTTCCACAATCCACCTTTTGGGGAGGACTTTAAAGCTTAAATCAGTGGTTTTTGAAAACTCTGCTATTTTATCCTTATGCATCCAGTACCTACGAGGAGACCTTCTAACGATCTCAACGCCAATGTCATATTTATTGTGGCAGGTTTGCTTTAATAAAGTGCCTTGATAGCCTATATCCGCCCAAACTTTGGTGATGGTTGAAAATAGGCTTTTGCATTTGTCTAACAGCTTAATTAAGCCCGCTCGCTTGTTTTCGTCAGCAGTTCCTACATAGCATGTTAATAAAAAACCTTGCGTATCCACTACAATGTGCTTTTTACGCCCCTTAGCCTTTTTAGCCCCATCATAACCTGTGAGCCCCTCCCTTTCTACTGTTTTAACAGACTGGCTATCAACGAGGGCAGCGGTAGGATCGGGGTTCTTCCCCAGTACAACCCTTAATTTTTTCCTTAAATGATGATTAAATTCCTCAAACTGCGCTTAAGCAACAACCAGCTTACCCTCATTTTAATAGAGATACAGCGATTATCTCTGCGGCAATATCTTTGGCTATGTAATAAGCAGCTAACTACTCTTCCCACAAGCATAGGACAGCTATCGAAACTGCAAACGTTGTACTTAAGCGACAACGAGCTAACAGCCCTTCGGGCAGAGATAGCTACCTAAACTATTAAATTTTAAGCTAAGGCGAAATCTACTAAAAAACATTCCAGTAGAAGGAAAACAGTTTTTCAAGCAATAACTGAAAAGGTAGATGTCTTCATAACCTATAACATTAAAAGGGCAATGGGCGTCCTCCAAAGTTTTTAAGAATATAGATTAACGCGAGTTATCGGATAAGAAAACACTCTAAGGCAGCTTTAAATTATACCTAAGCTGTAAACCAACTCATTAACTTTTGTTTTTGCGTGCGAGTAAATTGCATGCAGGGCTTTTACAGGGCTCGTAAGCATAGGCCACTATTCCGCTGATTAAACTGACAAAAAAATTTCAAGGGCTGCGATGTCGAGGATGGTTGATTTGACAAGAGTTTTTCAATTTATTGTTAACACTCTCAATCCTCTCGCTTTCTTAATAAAATCTTATCTACCAGTGATATTAGCTTGTTTTTCATATTTTTCTAAGCCTAGTAATAATTTCTAAGCCCTTGTCGTAAAGCTTGATAAACAATTAGTGGGATATGTATCCTTCATCGGCAAACATTTTGCCAAAAATCCTTTTAGACAGATCAGAGACAGGGACTTGGGTCATCCACATTCCCTGACGTTAATATATAAGCAAAAATTTCTCCTTTATCCTTAATAATTAAATGTAGTTTGAATTTATAAAGGTAACCGGTAGAGGTTTTTCCTCTTTTATTTCCTTATCCGATAATTCGCATTAAATAGCTCTAATCTTTAATGGGAAAAGGATCTTTTATACGGATGCCTTTTTTATCTATAAAGAGAGATTCAAAGATATGCTTAAAAAAACTAGGTCTGCATACACAGTTCTCTAAAGGCTGCTTATCTAATTAACGAGAGGGGTTTCCTAAGACATGGGATTGCCTTAAGGATAGTTTAAAAGCAGATAATACGGATTAGAGCAATTCTTTAGGGGATTACATAACTAATAAAAGCCTGTTTTTAAGGAGAGAGAACCAGCTTTTATAAATTTAATTTACTTTTAAAATATATAGCTATAGTTTCTTTAACCGGTATAAGTTAAAACTTATAGCCAAATCCTGCGCCTGCTTTAAACCCTCCTACATTGCGATATTTTTTAAAATGCACCGGCTGGTAGAGATAGTCAATGAATACATCCATAAAGATGCGTTTACTCATTGAATAATAAATACCTGATTTTAAGATGCCTCCTACGGCAAACTTTGAAACCTTCTCATGTAGGCAACAGGATTTATTAGTCACATTAATCCTTGAAAAGCTAGGCCCTATTCCAACATATCCGTCGAGAAACTCCCTGAAGGGATAAATATATTTTATTCCAAAGCTAATTTGAGGGATTTCTACTTTACTTTTGCCACAACATCTATCTCTGTGAGCTCTACTATGTTTAGAGAAATAGTCAAAATTGCTCCAACCTCTTAGATATTCAAAAGGAGGGAGAGGAAGAGAAGCTTCTATTTGATAGCTTGTGCCTATCTTCCCATAAAGTTTTTTAAAGCGCTTATTAGCATGAATAAACGCAGCGGAACGGATTTCTAAGGTCATTGGTTGCTCGTCTACAAATGCATGTAGCTCTCCTATGCTGAGAAGGAAAAGGCATGCGATTCCTATATAAATTTTATTCATGATTGATCCTTATTTTAGTTGGCAGGCTTTCTTTATTGCCTGCATATACTGCAACAATTGCATAGCCTTCCGCAGATTTTTTAGATTTGCAACATTTTTTATAGACTAAAGGAGCGCTAGCCGGAATTTGCGCAGTAAGAATCCCTTTGTGATAGACACGATAGGAGATTACATAAGGTGAGGGGGATATCCATATTATCTCTAGCGGGTACTCGGTTCGATTTAAGTATTTACACTTGCTTAAGGAAGCGGCAGCAGTAGGGACAGGAGGATCTGGTAGGTAGATAGAGACTTCATTCGATTGAGCAGACAGGTCAAAATTATTGCCCGCACAGGTTGCAAATTGATAATCAACTAAAGATTTATTGTAATAGATATTGCCGTTAGAAGGATAGCTAGCAATGTGGGCTTCAAATTCGATCGTGTTTAATTGACCGACAGGCATATCTCCAATAAAAAATCCTTGAGTAAGGTCAGGATCAGGACTAATGGGTAGGCTATTCAATTTTAAACTACCAGCAACATAGTTAAGGCCGGTGGGTAACACATCCTTAAAATTTACAGACAAGGCGTCACTTGTTCCAGTATTTTCAAGTCGGATAGAAAAAGTAACTTTCTCGCCAAGAGAAGAACTTATGGACTGCACGGCGTTAACAGTTTTTTTCGAGTTTATAATGGGTGCTCCTACTTGAATCTGTAAGCCCAGGGCGTTGACTGTATAATCATCCGAGGTAGTCGTACCTAAAGCATAGGCCTTTTTTTGATTATAGGTAATAGCATGAGAAACATCTATGCTTGTAATATCATATCCCTGCCTACCACCCGATTTATTAAGATTATTAAAGGGATCAGCGTTCAAATTTCCATAGCTACCTCTTTCATCCAATTGAGAAGAGCCTACGGCTACATATTTATTATGAATAGGATCTAGCTCAAGAGGAAGTAGGGTGTTAATTTGAGAGGCGAAAAAATTGTTGATGGGATTATTAACCCCGGAAAGAGAATTGGCTGCGATGGTGAGGGGTAAACTTTTACCAAAGAGCAGGCAATCACCTGTTTTATTAGCATCCCCTTCAATAGCGCTAATAAAAAGCCTTCCAGAGAGTACGCCGGAAGGGGGAGCACAAAACCCCGACACCTCTACAGGATTAATGGTTCTCGAGGCTTGCTCACAGCCTACAAAAAGTGTCATGTTATGGGTTAGCATTAAAGGATTGGCATAGACGACGGCCAACGTCCATCCGGCACTGTTATGAGTGTCATCTGTAGCTACTATGGTTCCATATATTCCACCTGCTATATATGCGCCTGGGCCTGCATCTTGAATAATGGAGGTTACATCGGCACTTCTTACATAGTTTCCTGATTGCGTGTAACCAGGTGTGATAGCTTCTTGGCTGGTGGCTGGATCGGCTGTAATCGTGTAACTGATTTGCTGGGGAGTAGTCAGGGTGATAGCTACATTAGGTAATGGAGGTAAAGGGGGCGTCCCCGAGGAAGGAAAACCATAACTTCCTCCCCACACCAATTCTGCATAGAGGATAGTACTACCTGCAGGTAGTTCTAAGACCGCTGAAGAGCTGTTTTCGAGATAATTCAAAGTCGTGCCAGCGGGTGGATTAATTCCTAGGGGATAAGGGCCATGAGGTGGAGTTCCTACTTGCTTGGTAGGATCTGTGGTGATAAAGGCGCCAATAGAATCATCTGTGCCAGGATTGTTTTCTTGTAGATACTTAGAAAGACCCAATGTATTTCCTGTGAAAGTGATTCCCCCATTATCGGTGGTGGTATAACGCAGAATATAGGTAGCTTCAAGAGGAGAGCCCAAAGAAAACCCCAGCAAAATACAGAAAAACGTCAGTAACTTTTTCTGAGCGTAAGTAAAGAAGAGCGAGAAGAAAGAAGGGGCATTTATCATTAGCAAGATCCTCAGTATAAATTTTTGTTTTTCCTTAATAGAATTTTTAAATTTTGCTAGAGGCTAGCAAGAAAATAGGTCTATATCTTAATTTTTGAATTTTTGTTAATATAAAACTTTTCTTTTTCAAACTTTTTTAAGTTGGTAGGGGTGATAATAAAAAATTTAAGCTAGATCCGCTTTTTCTCTAAATGCATGGATATTAGACTATACCCACTTTCCAAAGTTTCGGCTTTATTCATGGGTAGCGTTAAGCCATAGAGCTTTAGTGCTTTCTTCTAAAAGAGCTACCCAAAGGCATTTTTTTAAAGCAAGCGCAATAGCTAAAAACCTCTTGAATATTCAAGCAGATGAATATAAAAATCAGGTTTACGAGAAAATTGCAGTAAATTCTAGTTTATAAATTTCTATCCATTTTAATTTTAAGTAGAGCAGAGGATCGGCGGATGGGGTAGGGGAGGCAAAAAAGGAAATTATTAATTACAAAATATTTTAAGGGGATAAACGTTGAATATGCCATATTTGTTCTGCAAAGTGATAGCTAAAACGATCATGTAATCGATTAGTTCTTCCTTGCCAAAACTCATAGTAATAAGGCTTGATAATAAAACCACCCCATTTTTCTGGACAGGGTATTTTAAGGCCTTCATATATTACGCTTAAACGTTCATATTCTTCTTCCAAAATCTTTCGAGACGAAAGAATTCTTCCTTGATGGGAGGCTACAGCGCCTAATTGGCTTTGACGAGGACGTTTATCAAAATAATTCATCGAGACTTCTCGCGAAGTTTTTTCTGCTAATCCTTGAATAATTACTTGTCTTTCCAGTTCTTTCCACAAGAAGATAACCGATACTTGGGGATTTTCATTGATTTCTTGAGCTTTACGGCTTTCATAGTTGGTGAAAAAGGTTAAACCTTTCTCATCCACCTTTTTAAGTAAGACTGTACGTATAGAAGGAAGACCGGCTTTTGAGCAGGTAGTAAGGACCATGGCATTAGGTTCTAAAATTTGCAAAGCATAAGCCTCTTCTAGCCAAGCTTGAAATTGTTTTACAGGATCAGCTTGCAGATCTTCGCGTTTTAGAACCTTTTTTGCGTACTCCGCTCTTAACTCTTCTAAATTCATTTAATTTTCCCTAAGCTTTAAATATTGACACTTTTTTCCTTAATTGTATTATGAGCATCCTGTTAAATTCTTTAGAAAAATTTAACTCGATGACATTTATATCAGGAAAAATTGCATGTTAACAAAGCTTTCTCTTAAAAATCTTCAAGTGGCTGGCAAGAAGATTCTAATGCGAGTGGATTTTAATGTTCCTCTCGACCCCTTAGGTCAGATTATTGATGATACACGCATCCAAGCTTCTTTGCCATCGATCGAATATATTCTTAAACAAGGTGGAAGTGTTATTTTAATGAGCCATTTAGGACGACCCAAGGGTCAAAAAGTTCCTAATTTTTCTTTATTACCGTGTGCTAAACATTTGTCTATGCTAATCGAGCGTCCGGTACATATGGCCCTTGACTGCGTAGGTAAAAGCGTTGAAGAGCAAGTGCAAAAATTGGGAGCCTGCCAGGTAATGTTACTAGAAAATCTTCGCTTTCATCATGCCGAAGAATATCCTGAGCATAATTTTTCTTTTGCCCAGCAGCTGTCAAAGTTAGGGGATGCCTATGTAGATGATGCTTTTGGCACAGCTCATCGTAAGCATACTTCTACTTATTACCTGCCTAAGCTTTTTCCGCAAGAAGCAGCCATGGGCTTTCTTATGGAAAAAGAAATTCTATCTTTAGAAAAATTTATAGGGGATTCTAAAAAACCTTTTTGCGCCATTATAGGCGGAGCCAAGATATCTACCAAAATAGGACTTTTAAAAACTTTGTTAAATAAGGTAGACATTCTTTTAATTGGAGGGGCGATGGCTTTCACTTTTATGAAAGCCCACGGGTATACTATTGGGGATTCTTTATATGAGCCAGAATTTCTGCCTATGGCAAAAGATATCTTAGATGAAAGTCGGATAAAGGGAGTACAGGTGGTTTTACCTGTCGATCATATTATTGCTCAGCGATTGGAAAATCCAGCTAATGTGTCAATTATCTTGAGCAAAGCAGGAATTCCTGAAGGTTATCAAGGATTTGATATTGGCCCTCTAACCATTCAACAATTTTCTGAATTTATTCAAGAAGCTGCCACTGTTTTCTGGAATGGCCCCTTAGGTGCCATTGAAGCTATTAAGTTTGCCAATGGTACGCTAGCTATAGCAGAAAAGGTGGCTCATTCAGCGGCAACTACGGTAGTGGGAGGAGGAGACTCTATTACCGCTCTTCAAAAAGCCGGGCTGATGGAAAAAATCACCCATATCTCTACAGGAGGGGGAGCCTCTTTAAAATTCCTTGAATCAGGTACCCTGCCGGGCATAGAAGCTCTCTCTAGTGCATACAGGCTTGCAAAAAAGCTATCTACATTCTAGCTGTTAACTATCAAGCACTTAAGTTTTTACTTCTCTTGTTTAGAGGGAAAAACTCCTTGAATAATAAAAAAGAATGTTTTATGATATATGTAAAATTTACTTTTGTAAGCTTTGTATAATGATCCCTACAGTAGGGAAAGCCAGCAGATAATGTAACTTGAGGAATATGATAAGTATTCTCCCTCCAATCTTTGCTCTTCCGATTCTCGAAAATCCTTTTTTGAGTCACATTTTTCTTTTAGAATTCCCTCAACTCGTAAAAATTAGCTATATTTTCAATATAATAAAGGTTTTGCATGTCAGGGTCCAATGCGGTAGATGAACCAGAGTTTAGTAAATGGCGGAGCTATTTGTGGCCCGTTCATAATTACGAGCTAAGAAAGCTCGTTCCGATGCTGTTAATTTTCTTTTTAATTACTTTTGACTATAATATTTTAAGAACCTTAAAAGATACTGTTGTTGTTACTGCTAAGTCTTCGGGTGCCGAAGTGATTCCCTTCATTAAAGTGTGGGTCATGTTTCCTAGTGCCATATTGATGACTATCCTATTTACCCGTCTTTCTAGTTGCTTTTCTCGAGAAAATGTGTTTTATATAATGATAGGTGGCTTTTTAAGTTACTTTGTTATATTCATTCTCATCCTTCATCCCGCTCGTGAATCTTTGCATCCCCATTCTTTAGCGGATAAAATGCAACAAATCCTTCCTTTAGGTTGCAAAGGGTTGATTGCTATGTTTCGCAATTGGACTTTCACAATTTTTTATGTAATGTCTGAACTTTGGAGTAGTGCCATTTTATCGGTGCTGTTTTGGGGGTTTGCTAACCAAGTGACACGCGTGAGCGAAGCTAAAAGGTTTTATGGTCTCTTTGGTATCGGAGCTAATTTCTCAGGGGTGGTGGCAGGACAAGTGTCTGTCTTTATCAGTCGTCATACTTATAATCCTCATATTCCCTATGGGACAGATGCATGGGATCAATCCTTGTTAATGTTAGTTTCCCTGGTCCTTTTATCAGGATTGGGGGCTATCTTTTTATTTCGATGGTTAAATAGCTGTATACTAAGTGATCCTCTCTACTACGATGCAGCCGCGGCTACGGAAGATAAAAACCTTAAAGATAAAAAGCTATCATTAAGGCAAACTTTTGCCTATCTTTCTAAATCAAAATATCTTACATGCATTGCTATTATTGTGCTTTCTTATAATTTAGTAATTAACCTTACCGAAGTGATCTGGAAGCATGAAGTGCGCGAGCTGTATCCTAATCCGAGTGACTACAGTCTTTATACCAACCAAATCTCTACGATTATTGGAGTCATTGCTACTTTTTGTGCTTTGTTTGTTTCCGGGAATAGTATGCGTGTATTGGGATGGACCTTTACAGCCATGCTTACTCCCATCATTCTCTTCTTTACAAGCTTAGGGTTTTTCTTTTTCTTTTTCATGAAAGGACATTTGGCAGAGGTTGTCATGGTGCTAACCGGAATGACTCCTCTTATGTTGGTAGTCTTTGCTGGTTCGGTACAAAATATTCTTAGTCGTGCTGCTAAATACTCTGTGTATGATGCTACCAAAGAAATGGCTTTTATTCCTCTATCAGCCGAGTGGAAATTAAAAGGAAAGGCGGCTATTGATGGAGTCTGCTCAAGGCTTGGAAAGTCTAGTGGTTCTGTTGTGCATCAAACCTTACTTTTACTTTTTTCTACATTTACTGCCAGTGCGCCTTATGTAGCTCTTGTTCTATTTGCGGTTATAGCTATATGGATGATGGCAACACGTATGCTAGGCGGGGCTTTTAATGAAATGACTTTAAAAAAGCCTGAAAGAAAAGATACTTTATCTGAAGTGATATCCTTAGCAAATAGGGGAAAGCTGCAGGAACAGAAAGCCGGCTAGAATGTAGCTGCTAAAAAAATAGGCGATATGCTATTTTGTTGTTCTCTAAATTCAGATAGCGACTTGATTGATGACGTTAAGTTGCTATCTTTTTCTTTTTAAGAAAGAAATGAATATTTAATATTTTTTAATTTTAGTTTTACTTGTTGAAATGTATATCATCAATTTGTTAAAATTTTTTATTTACAAAAGGTTGTGATGACTCAATTAGTTAACCCCGAGTTTGGCGCCCTTCGTTCTTTGTTTTGGCCTATTCACCGGCATGAGCTTAAAAAAATGCTGCCGATGCTTCTTATGCTGTTCTTAATATGTTTTAACTATACAATCTTGCGTAACATGAAAGATGCGGTGGTGATTACTGCCGCTGGGGCAGAGATCTTACCATTTATTAAGGTATGGGTTCTTTTACCTATGGCAGTAGTGGTTACTCTTATTTTTACTAAAATCTCCAACCTTTTTAGCCAAGAACGTGTATTTTATATCATGATCTCGGCTTTCTTAATCTTTTATGCACTATTTGCTTTTCTTCTTTATCCTTTGCGTGAAGTGGTAGAATTTAACCATAGTGCAGATTATCTTCAAAGCCTTCTTCCTGCGGGTTTTAAAGGAATGATAGCGATGTATCGTCATTGGCTTTTAACTACCTTTTATGTGGGAGCAGAACTCTGGAGCACTGCTATAATGAGTGTTTTATTTTGGGGATTTGCCAACGAGGTGACACGCATTCATGAAGCCCGGCGCTTTTATGGAACATTCGGTATAGCTTCTAATTTCGCTGCAATAGCTGCTGGTCAGCTAGGCATCTTTTGTTCTCAGCATATGGGGTTCATAGGTAATGCTTGGGAAAAATCAGTCATGATGTTAACCACCATAGTGATCATTTCAGGCATTATTACCATGTGCACTTTTAGGTGGGTAAACCGCTATGTGTTGGTAGACCCTAGCTTCGATGATTTTCATATGAATAAACGTGAAATTAAGAAAAAAGGACGCTTAACCCTTCGCGAAAGCTTTTCTTATTTATCTAATTCCAAGTACCTTATTTGTATTGCTATTTTAGTCGTCTCTTATAATCTAGTCATCAACCTCGTGGAGGTAGTATGGAAAGACCAGCTTAGGTATCTTTATTCCAGTCCAAAAGATTACAATACTTATATAAATAATCTAACTTCCATTCAGGGTGTAGTCTCAACATTTGCCGCATTGTTCATGGCTAAGTTTATCAGCCGCTTTGGATGGACCTGTACAGCTTTAGTGACGCCGTTAACTATGTTAGTGACTTCAGCTGGCTTTTTCTGTTTTATGTTTTTTCAAAACCATCTTTCCGATACGGTAATCATGTTAACAGGGACTACTCCTTTAGCTATTGCTGTGTTTTTTGGATCGGCCCAAAATTGTCTAAGTAAAGCTGCTAAATACTCCTTTTTTGACACAACAAAAGAAATGGCTTTTATTCCACTTAGCCATGAATGTAAGTTGAAAGGAAAAGCAGCTATTGACGGGGTGGGCTCTCGCCTCGGAAAATCAGGAGGATCCTTAATTCATCAGGGACTTTTAATGTTTTTTGGAAATTTAGTCATGAGTGCTCCCTATGTAGCTTCTATTTTATTAGCGGTGATCATCTTTTGGTTTGTAGCTTGTCGATCATTAGGTCGTCAGTTCAATGATCTAGTAAGATCTCAAGAAACACAGCAAGCAGATCAAGCGCCTTCTGAACATGTACAAACGCAGCCTACAGCATCTAAAGCTATTGTAGTCTCAGGCTAACTTTTATAGAGGATGGACAAGGTAGAGGACCTTCTCCTTAAATTTTTTTTAAGATTTCTTGCTTTTATCGCATCCAGCTGGAGTAGAATTTTTTCTAATTTTTTACCTTTAGCTTAAAAATTCCAGTTTTGAAAAAAAACTAAGTCTACATACTTACCCCTTTGAAAGATGTCTCTTTACCCAAGGAGATGTATTTATAGAGCAAGCGATTGCATGAGGAATTGACCAAAAGCATAGGAGAGGAGACCTTAAAAACCTTCTTTTGCTTTATCCATCGGGCTTAACATCAGCTTAATCATTGATATATAAATCCAAACAGGGTGTTTTGATGAGAAAGATTTGACAAATGCTAGATAAATCTAGAATTATCTTCTTTCTAAAAGAAGGAGGTAACAATGCCCAAAAGGAAAGCCACTGATAAAAACTTTGCTGATTTGCAAGAAGAGATTGATTTAGAGAGATTTAGAGAAAGCGTAAGATCTAACTTTGCAGATTTTCCAGATCCTCGCCTGAGCAAGCAAGGTGTTTATCAAATAATTCTCATCAAAACACCCTGATGATCCATAGGTTTTAGCTTCTGATTCTTTAACCGTCGCTCTTCCATGACAGCCATAAGGCCAAATTTATCCTACTGTCTCTTTCTTTCTAGGAATGGCTAGCTCTACTAAAGATAAAAGTCCTAGTAGAATAAAAGTAATAAAGAATGGATCGGGAATTCTAGCCTGTAAGGTTAGCCCTATCAAAACAATAAACTGCAAACAAGTGGTAACTTTGCCACACCAAATAGCTCGAAATTGATAGTGACTTAAACGCTTGTCAAGCAGAAGATGTACTCCAAAAATTAATACTGCGATATCGCGACAACTCAGAGCGATAGCTTGCCAAAGCATTAATCGACCTTCGCTGATAAGAACAATAACCACAAAAATTACAAAAAATTTATCGGTGGATGGATCAAGTAAAGTGCCAAATTTAGTAGTGATTTTTTGGCGCCTTGCTAGATATCCATCCAGGCCATCACTAAGCATAGCTAGCAGGATCGCTATCACTCTCCAAAAGACATTTTCCTGTAAAAATAAAAAAGCCAAAGGTATACGGCAAAAAGAGATTAAGTTAGGTAAAGATAATAGCATGCGTTGAACAATTTAAATTTCCCATTATTTTAGCCTATCTGCTCCTTTTTGTATCAATAAAATCGCTTAAAAACTAGTTAAAAATAATCAATAGGCTTTTCTTAAGATTTTTTGGTAGATAGGGAGGAGTAAACAACAGCTGAACTCTAAAAATAAGTTTAGCTGATATTTATAAATCACTCAATTTGCCATTTTAATATTCTCTAATGAACTCTATCCGCTGATTGGTCAGCTCGAGCTCCCTAGGATAGATGGTCTGAAAGCCTTGAAGGGTTATTGAATAGCGTCTCTTTTATCGTTATGGCAAAGACTAAATTAAAATCAATTTGTTAATGGGGATAAAATATTGAGGCCTTATTAGTTAACCCGCCAGGTTTTATTCATGGAAATATTTCTTAAACGCTAACCGGGGGACTACTCTCCCCCTTTTGAAAGGCAAAGCCTCTATACTTCCTTATAAAGCTGAAGCGAAGTTGGGAGGGCAATTTCTGCACCATGCTTATTTAAAATGTTGTAGATAGAAAATAGGATTTCTTGCTTTGCTTGAATGTAGCTTCTATGATCGATATCTAATAAATAAGCGGAAATATGAATATTAACAGCGTAGCTGCCAAAGCCCTCTAAATTAACCGTCGGGCCTAACCTTCTATCGACGTGGAAATGGTCAATAAGCATTGTTGTTATATCACTGATGATATGCCGAGCGACAGGCATATCACTGTAGCGAATTCCAATGGTCTCATCAAATTTGCGATGGCTCATTCTAGCTGGGTTCATCACGACCACTTTGGAAAACATAGAATTTGGAATATAGATAGGGCGCTTTTCAAAGGTACGAACGCGTGTCATATACCAACCAATTTCTTCTACATTTCCCTCCACCTTGCGCTCAGGCAGGTTAATCCAGTCTCCCACCGTAAAAGGTTGGGTAACGTAAACCATTAAACCGCCAAAAAAGTTAGCGATCATTTCTTGGGAAGCAAAAGCAATTGCAAGGCCGCCGACCCCTCCAAAGGCAATTAACGTGTTAATATTCTGGCCTGTTATTTCTAATACCGATAGAGCTGTAAGAAATAAAATGATGATGGTCCACATTTTATTAATGACATCAATTTTTCCCGAATCGATAGGCTGATCATGCTTGAGGCTTTGCAAATGCATATTGAAAATAATGGCTTTTTTCCAGCGCATAAGAAACCAGGCGATGGCTGAAACAAGGCCAATAGAAAGAACTTTAGGCAGGTTGGAAAAAATAGTCCCCTCAAACACGCGGTGACTGATTAAGTCAATAAGCTGAAAAAAGGCATAAAACCATATATAAGCACTTAAGGGGCGATAAAAAGATTGAACAAAGCTATCTTTCCAAATTTGATTAGTTCTTTCAAAATAGAGGTGTAGCTTCTCTAAGCCGCGTTTGGCAAAGAAATTAATAATTAAAACGAGCAATACAATTCCTATTGCTTCCAGGATCCATTTATAAGTCCCATCCATGGTAAAGGATAAGATAGAATGAAACATGTTCATAAATTCTAATAGCATAGTTTCCCTCATTGGCTAATAGCTGGTCGAGTTCTCTTTAACTACTCTCAGGCAATTCAATAAGATGTCTAGCATCTTTTTGCTGCCAAGCTTTTTTTAATGCATCCATTTTCTTATTAGAAATACCACCTAAAAATTCAATAGATTCTAAAAATCTAGCACGTGTGCGATCTTTTCCCAATATAGCGGCAGAATCAAATAAAGGAGGACCTTGTAATTTTCCCATTAAGCTAGCAAATAAAAGAGGCATGATGGTTTTCTTATGGTTTACACCAAATAGTTCTGCCATACTCCTTGAAGCCTGGTTTATTCCTGTACTTCCCCAATTTTCATTTTCGTCCATATGCCATATCATCCCCTGTAAAATCAGAGGAGTTTGGTGATAAGCGATTCCTTTAACAGTAAAGATCTCTGGTGTGTACTTGAGATGATTAATAAAGAAAAAATCACATAATTCCATAAATTCGCCGAAAGTCTTAATACGTGAATGACATAAGGGCATTAATTTTTGCATATATTCATCACTAAAATTCCATTGACGTAATCTTTCCCATAGCTTGTTCTCGGGGATATTCTTTATAAGATACTGTTGGTTGATCCAGGCCAGCTTTTGCACGTCGAATATGGCTCCCGAAACACCGATGCGCTTATAATCAAATTCTTGAATAATTTCGTCTAGAGCATAGATCTCTTTATCACCAGGCATGCTATAGCCCATCAATGTCATGAAGTTAACAAAGGCTTCTGCTAGATAACCAGAATCCCGGTAATAAAAGATAGAGGTAGGATTCCTACGCTTAGATAACTTTTTTCCATCTCTTCCTAACAATAAAGGCATATGCATAAAAGTAGGTGATGCCCAACCAAAAGCTTCATATAGATAAATATGTTTAGGAGTAGAACTCATCCACTCATCACCCCGGATTACATGGGTAATTTTCATAAGATAATCATCAACCACGTTTGCTAAGTGATAAGTAGGAAATCCATCAGATTTAAGAAGAACTTGATCATCAATATCGGCCCACGGACAAGTGATACGGCCTTTGATATGATCTTCATACACACATTCTCCCGTTAAAGGCATTTTGAGACGGATAACATAGGGAAGGTTTTGTGTTTCACGCTGATGGATTTCTTCCGCGCTTAAATTTCGGCACCGGCGATCGTAACCTTGCCGGCCGCCTAACTTAGTTGCTAATTCACGCATTTCTTCTAAGTCTGCTGGCGTGCAAAAGCATTTATAAGCTCGACCCTTGTCGACAAGCTCATAGGCATATTTTTTATAAATTTCAAAACGCTCAGATTGACGGTAAGGACCATAAGGACCTCCTACATCAGGACCTTCATCCCATTGAATATTGCACCATTGTAGGGCTGTATAAATGTTTTGCTCATATTCAGGACGACTACGTGAACGATCAGTATCTTCAATACGTAAAATGAATTTTCCTTGATGATGGCGGGCATAGATGAGGTTAAAAAGTGCCATGTAGGCGGTTCCAACGTGGGGATCGCCTGTAGGGGAGGGAGCTATACGTACACGAACAGTCATTTCTAAAATCCTTATAAGTTAATCTACGATCGAAAGGTTATTTTCCTTGATTGGCCCATAGAATTCAAGGGAAACTAGATGAACGAAATAGAGGAAGATGAAGGATACACCTTCTAGATGCCCATTAAGTAAAAAATTGTTAAACTTAATATAAACTGCACACTTTAAGCTGGAGCTCTAGCAAATCTTTAATTATTTTAAATTGTTTAAAGGGTTATTGCATGAGAAGTATTACATCTTTCATCACATTATAAGCCTCTGTCAATTGTAAGTCATTTTGGCCAAATTCTGCTGGCTCTTCCTCATCTGCAATTTCTTTCTTTTTTAATTCCTTCAAAAAATTTTGATAATTAGGATTTTTTTCGATGCGATAAGTAGCATTTTTTCGGAGTTGTTCCACATAAGGTTGATAGGTGTTTAGGCGAGGTTGTAGGTCATAACTATAAAACATACGAAGTTGTTCTCTTTGAAAAAAAGGAATATCAGCAAGATCATCATGAAAGTTAGATTTTATTTGATCGTTTTCTAAAGGGTATTTCGCATACTGTTCTCCTAATTCCATTTCCGCTAAAGGCCCAGGGATTACAATATCTGAGGTGACTCCGGTCAATTGAGGGGTGCGCCCCGATACTGTGTAGTAGCGGCCTCGTGTAACTTTGTACTCACCCTGAGGATTGACTGCATGGTTTTGAATGGTGGTGTTAAGAGTAAAGGTTTGAAAAGAACCTTTTCCGAAAGTATGATCATCTCCTACGATCATAGCGCGTCCATAATCTTGCAAAGTGCCGGCCACAATTTCAGAGGCAGAAGCGCTTGCTCGATTGGTTAGGACCACTAAAGGACCTTCCCAAACGCTACGTCCTTCTAATGCTCGTAAATGCTGGATTTTACCTGTATCGTCTTTGATAGAAACCACAATTCCTTTGGTAATAAAAAGGCCAGTAACCTCAACTGCTTGGGAAAGCAGCCCACCTGAATTAAAGCGCAAATCAAGAATCACCCCTTTGACATGCTGCTCTCTTCTAATTTTTTTAAGTGCCTCAGCTAAATCACTTGCCGATGAGCTTTCCGGGTCTTGATAGAATGAGTAGAGCTTTAGATAGGCGATGGCTCCATCCCCAAATGGCTCGTAAGAAGATTCATAACGCGTGTCTTTCAAAACCACTTCGCCGCGGTTAAGTGTTACATCTAATTTTTCTTCTTTTATCTTATTCTCATTTTCAGGTACTTCTCGGATTACTGTTAAAGTTACAGGGCTGTTTTCTTCTCCACGAATGAGCTCTACAGCATCCGTAATGTCTAGGCCCACCACAGATTCACCATTTACAGCGATGATGCGATCTTTAATTTTAAGCATTTTGTTTTCTGCCGCGGGACCTCCTTCGATAATTTTAATAATACTAAAACCATTCAGATCATCTCTTAGTTGGGCCCCAATGCCAAAAAGACGTTGTTGCACATGAATCATGAACTGGGCGGCCTCATCAGGTGTAAAATAGGCAGTATGGCTATCTAAGGCAGAAGCGGTCGCTTTAAGAATATTGGCTAGTAAGAATTGCTCGTGTTTTAAAGAGTTGGTGGCTAGAATATCCTCTTCATATTTTGCTTGGCGTTTCTGGATGCGTTTAAGGGTTTTACCTTTTTGATCGGGGGTTAGTTTCTCCGAAGCCTCTATTTGCAAAGCTTTTATCCTTTCTAACCTAGCTAAAAGCTCTTTTTCAGTAAGAGTCCATTTCATCTCTTTAAATTCATCTGTTCGCACCTGCTTAGGAAGGTTGCTTATATCAATTTTTTCTTCCAATGTCTGACGACGTTTAATGGCTTGAATCATGATCTGGTGAATTTGCTCAAATTGGCTAAAATTATTTCGATGATAATCCTGCAGAATCTGATCGAGTAAATGGCTAGAAGGGTGCAGCCATTGAGCGATATCAGGTTCAATGAAATAACTTTTATTAGGATCGAGTATTTCGAGGTAATTATTTAAAGTTCTTTCAATGAGGACAGGTGTAAGCTCTTTATGAGAAGCATGTGTTTTCATAATTTCATTCAGCTTGGTAGATAGTATAGCAGGAGTTAAAGCGGGCAGTTTGCCTTCTGCTACAGAGAGGAAAGAGGTCAGCAAATATAATAACAAAAATATGGTCTTTTTAACCCCAGACATCCTTTTCTCCTGATAAAAATCTAAAAACTCATTATAGAGGCTTGTCTTCTTTATTTCTATTGGTTTTTAACGCCTTGAACATCAATTGACAGGAGGTAAATAGCTAATAAAAAAAATTTAAATTTCATATAAAGAAAAGCTTGATTTCAATTCTTTTTTATGCAATACTATTACCTTAAGTTAAAGAATTTTAAGGCCTTTTTAGAAAACAATAAAATATAAGTCTCTGAAAATGTGAGCCAAGCATCTTAAATTGCTTAAGATGTAGGCACAGATGTTCGCAAGACTGAAAAAATATCATAAATATATTTACCACAAATTATTAAACAGAAAATTTTGGAGATTAAAACCATGACCAAACCTAAGGATAATCAGAAGTTTGAAAATAAGTTGGTTTCAATTACCGAAGCCGCCAAACTTAACAAAGTAACACGCCAAGCTATCTATGTGGCCATTAAATTAAATAAATTGAAGGCTAGTAAAGAGACTACCCGTTGGACGATCCATTTAGATGATCTGGAAGCTTATCGCAAGCAAAAGTATTCGCGCTCTAAATCTACCTTTAATGGTGAGTTGTTGTTTGATAATAATAAAGGATACTATTCGGTTAATCAGGTAGCTAAGATGCTGAGCGTCCCAGCGCAAAAAATCTATTATGCCACCCGTGTAGGTATGTTAAAAGCTCAGCGTAAAGGTGCGGCATGGGTTATTCATGCACAAGACATGAAACAGTATGCCGAATCCGCCCTTAAGAAGAAAAATATCCGAAAAGCTGTTTAATTTTGCATCTTTTCAAATTTATGCTCTAAAAAGTCTAGGTTATTCTCTACCTAGGCTTTTTATTATCCGCTTTAAAAAAACTTAGTCTACATATCCAGCCCTCTGAAAGCTGTCTTTCTACTTAACAGTAGGGGTTTTTATAAATTACCAGGCTGCATAAGAAGTAGCTAAAAAAGCCTATTATCTTTGAACGAAAAAATCTTAAATTTTATGCATGCTTTATACATCCTACTCTTTCGACTAGATTATTCTATGCTTTAGGAAAGCTGCTTTTTGTGGGATAAAAAGGAAGTTTATAGTTTTCATACGGGCGCACCTCTTGAATTGAAGCCATAATTTTTTTCAAAGCCTAATGATTTAAACAGCTGCTCTAAGACCTCTCACCTATCTAATAGAGTTAAAAAGAAATAAAGTTAAAAATTTAAGCGATCAGATTAAAGCTTAGAAAGCTGATTCTTTTTTTCTTTAGTTTTCAGCTTTTCCCCCAGATAAAATTACTAAGAGTTTAAGGTAAGCTTATAATAAGCGAGCGAGGAGCGTTCCTTACTTACTAGCTAGAGCTCATCTTGATTTAATAGGTTTGTTATCCTCGAGCTATTAATGCTCGATCTACATAGAAAATGCTAGAAAGAGAAAACCTTAAATTGTCTCAATTTGCAAGAGAGAGCGATGATGCTCAGCTAATAAAGCGTTTTCTTTTTCCAGAAGCTCTTTTCCTGCAAAAGCAATCGTTGCTCCCTTTTGCCAGTTAGGGGCAATAAAAGTCCTTACCGTCTCTATGATCTCTTGTTTTGTTAATGCTAAAAGTTTGGTGCGGAAGGTTTGCCGCACAGCGGCAGTTTTTCCTTCTCTTAGCCAGCTATATGCCAAATCGGCACGGCTCCCTGGAGAAACAGGAGCGTCCATTGCTTGAATCATTTCTAATTTAGCTTCGACTACATCCTCATCATCAAATTCGCCCTGAAGAATATGATTGATCGAGGCTTCAAATGCATTTAATGTACTAAAAATATGGGGATCACGATATGAATAAAAATAGAAATTACCAGACATTGCATTGCTGACAGCCCCTCCCCCATAGGCTCCTCCTTGTTCACGAATGCTTGGATGTAAAGTTAAATTATCAAATAAAAAGGCAGCAATGCTTAGAGCAGGCGCATACTCATGAATATAAGGAACTGTGTTGAAAACTTTGCTAATAAAAGCCACGGGCGCTGAAATCGTGCGTCCCTGAGAACCGACGGGAGAGAGGATGAAGTCTCCTTTCCAAGGTTCATAAGAATGAAGTGGCATCTCTAGAAGACCATAAAAATTCTGGGCTTTAATCTCCTCATAAATTTTAGCATCGCAAGAAAGCACTAAGTGGGGGTTGTCAGTGGCTAAAAGCTTGTCTTTCATTTCTATAAGCTTTGCGATTAAAATTTCTTTATGAAGTTCAAAATTCAAGGCTAGCTCTTTGATTTTCCAAAAGTATTCTAGTCCATACCAGTGATTAGAAATATGAGAGGGTATACTAAGTCCTGCCGCAGAAAGATTAGTAGCATAGCGAAGAGAATTTTGGTTGATAGAGCTTTCTAAGGTCGTATAATGTTTTTGCAGAATTTCTTTCACGCGTGGGAGATCTTTAAAATCTGTAGAGGTAGCCATTTCGTGAAGAAGTTGAAAAAGCTGGGGTGCTTTACGATAAAGAGCTTTCCCTTTTAGCGATAAGGCAGGTGAGATCTTATTAAAGTCGTGGGCTTGAATGTTAAGAGATAGAAAGCCATTTATTCCTCCTAGGTGAGCCTGAATGAATTCAAGATTTTCCATGTAATTTCTTCCACCGCATCCCATTTGAGGCAGTAAAAGGGTAAAGAGGCGTGCGTAAAATAAATCCGTCTCTTCCATATTGGGTAAATTAAAAACTAGATCTGCATAGATGATTCGGTTTGTAAAGCAAGAATGAGTGAATACTTGGAAATTGCCTATCCTTTCTTGGTTTAATAAGTAGTCTTTACCATGTACAGGAATATCTTCTAAAGAAAGCTTAGGCAAAATATCTAAACACGCTTCCTCTTGAGCTTTTTGGAAAGCGGTAAGTTCTTTTGCTTGTTGTAATAGATGTTCTATCTCTTTAACTGATAAAGATTGATGAATTTTATTTAGAGCAGCTCTTTCTTGCTCCAGCTCTTGAGATTCAAGCTCTTTGCTAGGCTCTAAAATAAGGCGTACATAATGAGGGTTATCAATAAAATATTTGTGAATTAAGTTAGTTAAATAGTGAGGGTTATCTGTAAGATGCTGCCTCAGCCTGTCGAAAAGGGTATGGATCATGAGCCCTTCTTCTGGCTTAGCGCCGTGCTGCTTTAAAAGGGCTGCACGCATAAACAAAGAAAGTCCAAAAGGGGATTGATCGCCTGTGATTTCACTGCGGAAAAATTCTAATTGATGCATAGCATTTTCTATCAAATTTAAAGAAATTCCCTCCTTAGTAATTTTTATTAAAGTGCTTCCGATAAGGTTCTCTATTGGGCCCGCGCTTTCAGGTTTGCAGCCTTTAAGAATGATTATAAAGGGTGCTTCATGAATGTCTGTGTCTATGTAAGCACTCGCCGTTTTGCATAAACCCGACTTTAGTAGAGCCATTTTTAAAGGAGATGCATCCGTATCCATCAAAATAATCTCTATAATACTAAGCGCTAGCAGTTCATGCTGTTCTAGAATGTGGCAAGTCAACCATCCTAGCGCAAGCATCGTTTTATTTTCGGTGGGCTCATGAGAGGCGATGGGATAAAATTCATGTGCATAGTGGGGAATAGAAAACCGAGGTTGGAAAGGAATGGGAGGTAAGGGAGAAGCTTTATTAGCCCACCTCAAAGTGTGCTGAGTAATAAAGTCTAAATGTTCCACAAGCGGTAAATTGCCGTAGAAGAAGAATAGGCAGCGACTGGGGTGATAGTATTTTTGATGAAACTCTACAAGTTCATTATAACTTAAGGAAGGAATAATTTTTGGATCGCCGCCTGAATTATATCCATAAATGGTATTAGGATACATGGCTTGATTTAAAGCTTCGCCTAGGCGAGACATCGGTGAGGCCATTGCTCCTTTCATTTCATTAAACACTATTCCTTTATATTCTAAAGGAGAGTGAGGATCTGTAGGATTACTAAATTCAAGGCGGTGCCCTTCTTGTAAGAAGCTAAAGTATTTAAGGTTAGGTTTAAATACCGCATCGAGGTAGACTTCTAAAAGATTATAAAAATCTTTTGGAACTTGAGAAGCAGCAGGATAACATGTAAAGTCCTGACCTGTAAGGGCATTCATATAGGTGTTAAGGCTTCTACGAGTCATCGCAAAAAAGGGATCTTTGACCGGAAACTTTTCTGAGCCACATAAAACTGTATGTTCTAAAATATGAGCCACCCCATTGGAGGAATTGGGAAGCGTTTGAAAAGATAGACAGAAAAGGTTTTCAGGGTCTTCGTTTCCCAAATGCATGATTTGGGATCCGGTAGGTGTGTGTATTAGCTCAGTTAAAAAACATTGGAGCTCTGGAATTTCTAGGGCTTTTGTAACTGTAAAATCAAGATATTTGTCCGCGACACGTTTAAGAGAAGGAGGTTTTTTTGCCATAGGGGCCTATAAATTTAAAGGTTAATAACCTTCTTGAGAGCCTATTTTATTTAAATAGAGGTTAAAAATGATCTAGGTATACCAGATTCACACTTATAGCGCAAAGAGGCAAATTGCTTAGTAAAGTGTAATAGGTAAAAATTTGTTTTTATATAAATGAAAGGGAAAGAAGGATGAACAGGTAGACCTTTGCATGTTTAGGGGGGATAATCTTTTCGTTCTGTACTTGTAGTCTTTTTTTTTGTACTATAAATTTCCTATTATTTGGTTCATCTATGAAAAAAGTTTATCTGCTGCCTAATGTAATTACAGCCTTTGGCTTAACATGCGGTCTTTTTGTAATATTTAAGATTAGCATGATAACTCGTGGGGAAGTCTCTGCGCAAGCCTTGACGGAAGCGGCGGCTATCCTTCTTTTAGCAGCTTTTGCTGACTTATTAGATGGAGCTGTTGCTCGCGCAATGAAAGCGCAAAGCGAATTTGGAGGGTTGTTTGATTCGTTGGCTGATGCCATTACTTTCGGCGTCTGCCCTTCGGTTATTATTCTTAAAAGCCTAGCGTTATCTCCCGGCACCGAGCTTTCATTTTTCCTTACCACCGGAGCCATGATTTATACAGTATGTGGAGTTTTACGTCTCGTTCGCTTCAGCGTGCACAACCGCCCAAGCCCTATTCTCAACGTTGATTTCCCTTTAGAAGAGAAACCAAAAAACTTTACAGGCCTGCCTATTCCCGCAGCGGCCGCAGCGGCAGTCTCAGGAAACCTCTTTTTAATATCCGAGGAATTCCATCATTTCATTTCCATACAGGAAATAACCCGGGCATGGATTCTATTTTTTATGATGATTACTATCGGCTACTTTATGGTTAGCCGATGGAAATTTCCAAGCTTAAAGAATTTGCATATACGTGTAGCTACTTTCCAAGTGGTGTTTTTTACCGTGGTGGCAGCTGTTTTCATTATTTATGGACTTTTGACCCATTTTTCGTTAGTTTTCTTTGCTTTATCTTGGATTTATTTGATCGTAGCCTGGGTATTATCGCTAGCAAGAATCATTGCAGGCAAAAAAGCTAAAGCTCTGGAGGATTACGAGCCGGAGCCCGAAGAAGATGAGGATGAAATCTAGTCTAACAAATTGTTGATAAATTTTAGCTATAAGCCGCTTAATTTATACTCCTTTTAAGGAGAGGTAAAGCTTATTTATTGGATTGGCAAAGATCTTTTCACTCACGAGCCTTAGTTGTATAAGGATGTTTAGGCTGTCAAGAAGCTTAATAGATTCTTTAATTGCGGTTTGTGCTTCTATCTGTTCATCCATTAGCTTGTTTTTCATTTTAAAGTTGAGGCTGAGAAAGGCTTTTAAAAATTTTTTCTAATAACCGCTACTACCACGCCTTGAACCATGATATCTTCTTCTCTTAGGATGACAGGGTGGTTGTGAAGACTACGACTGACTAAGCGGACATAAACATCTTCTAGAAAATATTTTTTTATAATGACATCATTTTGGTTTAAAAGAGCCAATACTGTTTCTCCTGCCTGGACTTCTTGGCGTGCTTCTACCACTAAGTAATCTCCATCAGCCAAAAGTTCTTCCACTAAGCTATCTCCTCTCACTTTAAGGATGTAGGTGGCTTCAGGCATGGTAACCAAAGAGCTAGGCACTTCAAAAGAAAGGCTTCTAGGGAAAGTCTCAATAGGTTCTCCTGCAGAAATGTAACCAATGAAAGGTAAAGATAAGCTGGAGAAGTTCTTTTTTGTTGGATAGTCATGAAGTAAAGAAAGTGAGCGACTGCTCTTTTTTTTTGACTCCAGCAGGCCTTTGCTTTTTAAAATAGTAATATATTTATACACTGTGCCTAGAGAAGAAAAAGAGAAATGCTGCATGATTTCTCGATAGCTGGGGGCATAATGGTGCGTTTGAAGATAGGTTTTTATGTAACTCAATAATTCATACTGTTTCTTTGTCAAACTTTTCATCTGCTATCCGTTGCTCAAATATCAACCAATCAAAAAAGAGAGCTGTCCACCACATAAAAGCCGCTGCAAAAATAACATCAGTAAAAAAATGTCCTCCTTGGGCCATACGGGTATAGCCTAGTAGAGCTCCTAAAATCGCCGAAGTAAAAGTGCCACACCAATAAAGCCAACGCTGTCTTAGCCGCCGCCCTATCAGGGTAAGCGATAAGAAAACAAAGCCCATCGAACAATGGCCACTGGGAAAAGATTTAGAAGGTTCGGGTTGATGGAAGAAATTAGGTTGGTAAAAAGGCCTAAAATGTTGGATGCCACCAAATTCTTCAAGCTGCTTAGGACGCGGGCGTCCCCAATGACCCTTTAGCGATAAGTCTACAATGATGCCAGCTCCTACAATCATCGTTAAAAGAGGAATAAGGGCATAAGGTCGCCAACATTTCCAGAAAGGATGGAGGTAGGATAAAACCAAAAATAATAAAGCAAATAAAGTTAAGATCCAGCCTGGAACCATTCCATAAGAATAGAGAAAATTTAAAAAGCTATTGGATTGAAAATGGCCGTTATCAAAAAAATAGCGTGCTATTGCCAGATCAAGGGTAGAACTAAAGGGGGTTAGCAAGAAAATAGAAATTAAGGGAATAAGCCATAGAGAGCGGTTGGAAGAATGTAGCATAAAATAATTTTTTTTGCTATTCTACCTAATTTTCTTACAATACATCAATCTCTTTTTATCTAAATAAAAGTTTACCGGATATTTATTATTTCTTTTTTATCTGTTTGCGCAATTCTTATAGGTTAGAAAAGATTTAAAAAATTGAAATATTTAAGCCACATAGAATTCATTGAGTTTTAGCAAAGATCATAGCATATAAGAGTCTATTTTTGACTAGTTATCAAAAGAGCTAGCCTTATCATCAACACTCCACACACATATACACCCAAGAGATTAGCCTCTTTGGTGCAAAACTTTTCTATCTACTCCCTCATAAGCTTTGTATAAGCCCTCTTTAGATATTAAAGTAAAATCCTGACGTTAATCTTTTGATAAATATCATAATTAGAAACACCCTAAATTGTTTGATTACCAAAAGCTTGCTTTCTTGGCGAGCGCTTAAAAACTCCTATGTCATCAGCAGATAGGTAATATCTCTTAACCTACTCTATCCGATTGCTAAAAAATAGCCACAATGATCGAGCATAAAAGGGAATTCGGGCGAGAAATTTATAGTAGCGCTAGTGGATCCATAATTTAAACTGCTTTGCCTTCTAGGTGGGTTGCAGGCTATTTTTTTGCTCTAACAATTAGATGATGAGGGAAGGTTTTTATAAATTCTTAGAAAAATGTATGTTTTTATTTAAGTAACAATAAT
>NZ_JRXI01000019.1:0-10423 GCF_000813645.1 Neochlamydia sp. TUME1
CAATAATGTTAACTGTTTTGTATAAAATCCCTCCTTAAAAGCTGGTCAGGCGTGATAGCCGCTTGCCTGGTATTAAAGGCTAGGAGGGTAAGATAGAGTGAATGTAGGCTTTTACGTGTGTGTGATTGCCTCTTTGCTCAATCGAATTTTATTTGCCCCTTTAGATTTGGGCAAGGGAACAGTTTTATCGCAATTTTTTCTTGTGAAGTGCTAGGATAAGGGCATTTCATTTAGTTTGAGGGGAGGTTAAGCAGATGGATTATCTGGTAGATGGAGTATTAGCGCTGGTAATAGGCGCCTTAGGAGTGAGTTTTATTTGGACACTTTTAAAGTGTAAAGATAAACAGAGCGAAAAAGCTTTATGGATGGAAAAATGTCGAGTGCTAGAACAACAGGGACGAGAATGGCGAGAAAGCTTAGAAAGTAAAGAAATACAGCTTCAAAATTTTCGCGAAGAAAATAGCTTTCAAAGAAGTAAAATTGTGGAATTAGAAACGCAATTAACTCATCAAGCTCAGCAGATGCAAGAAAAGCTTGAGCTTTTGGATCAAGCTCAGCAAAAATTTACTGATACCTTTAATGCTCTTTCAGCAGAGGCTCTAAAATCAAGTTCGCAGATGTTTTTGGAGTTAGCTGCTGCTCGTTTTGAAAAATTGCAAGAAGGGGCTAAAGGGGATTTAAAAATGCGTGAGGCAGCCATTGACGAGCTTGTTAAACCCATCAAAGAGAAACTAGAAAAATTTGATAGCAAGATTGAAGATTTAGAGAAATCTCGTGTTTCAGCTTACGCTACTCTCACTGAGCAAGTAAAAAGCTTATATACTGCTAATGCGCAGCTACAGCAAGAAACGGCAAATTTAGTAAAAGCATTGCGTATGCCTCATGTGCGGGGGCGCTGGGGGGAAATTCAATTACGACGGGTTGTAGAAATGGCCGGGATGGTTGAAAAATGCGACTTTTTGCAGCAAGAAAGTTCTACCCAGGATGAGCGACGTCTAAGACCTGATCTTATTATTAATCTACCTAATAACAAACAGATCGTAGTGGATGCAAAATCGCCTTTGCAAGCTTATTTAGAGGCTTTAGAGATGCCTAACGAAACGGATAAAATTATGAAGTTAAAAGAGCATGCTAAACAGGTCCGTACTCATATCAATCAGCTTTCTGCAAAAGCTTATTGGGACCAGTTTCAGCCAGCACCTGAATTTGTCGTCCTTTTTCTTCCAGGAGAAACATTTTTTAGTGCAGCTCTAGAACACGATCCTTCTTTAATCGAACATGGAGTAGATCAACAGGTTATTTTAGCTACCCCTACTACTTTGATAGCTTTGCTGCGGGCCGTGGCTTATGGGTGGCGGCAAGAGCTGATTGCCGAAAATGCTCAGGCGATTAGCCAATTAGGCCGCCAATTATATGATCGCTTACAAGTTATGAGTGAACATTTTGAAGATGTAAGAAAAGGCTTAACTAGAGCTGTAGAAGCTTATAACAAGACCGTAGGCTCTTTTGAAGGCCGAGTGTTAGTGACGGCTAGGAAGTTTAAAGATCTTGGAGTGGGTGGGCAAAATGAAATTGAGCTACTTGAAACTGTAGATTTAAAGACACGGAGGTCGACAAATATGCCTACAAATATTTCAGAACTGGAAGAGAGTCCATTACAAACGCGGTTATCTGTCAATGAATAAAAAATGATAAGCACCTGGTTGTTTTTTCAATAGCTTTGAAGTTTTGTAGAAAAGATAATTTGCCTAAAGTAATGAGGCGCCTTTCAGCGCCCTAATAAAAAGGCTTTTTACTCTATCGAAAGAACAAAGAGGGCAGGATAGGCAAAATCATTATTATCTCGGGGAGAGGCTTTTAGTGTAATGTCCCGACCTAAATAGTTTTGCAGATTTACTTGCGTACTGTAAAGATAAGCCATAGGAAGCTGGGTAGCTGGATTTAAAAGCACGAAGTCGCCTGGTTTGTTACGAACAGATCGATCATAAAGTTGGATGACGCCTTTTATTGTGCTGGCTTGTTGCCACTGGTCTTCATAATAAGCCGAGATAGGCTGATTATCATGCATTTCTGCCCATGTTTCATATAATTGATTTTCTACGGGTAACCATGCACTCATTCTATCAACAATATGGCTACTTGAAGCTACAGGGGAGTTACTAAGAAGCTCGGGTTGATTAGCTTGTTCTAGCTCAGCAATTCTTTGCTCTTGTAAAGCCACTTTGCTAGAAAGTGTCTTGTTATGAGTGTGGAGTTGCTCGGCATGGGTGGAAAGATTCTCTAGATAATAGATCTTTTTCTGTAAATAATCTTCTTGGATAGTGGCTAATAATTCTCTTGCTCTAATTTGGATTTCTGGAAAGTCGGAGTAATTGTTAATTATTTTACTAAGATTATCATTAATCTTCTCTAAATTAATCTGATTCCACGGTTTAAGGAATTCTTGCTGACTTTGAGTAAGTGTGCTTTCAAGTAGGCTAACCCCTTCTTTTCGTTTATGATTTAAAGAGGCTTTTAAATCAGCATTGCCTATTTTTTCAATATATTCTTTAGCGATGTAAAAATGGGTAGAGGCAGGGGGAATAATTTCTAGCCATTTATTATTAAGAGCGCTAATTTGACCATCAACTTTGTCACCCGTTTGAAGTTGGGCAATAATAGGGGCCTCTAGATTAGGCTCTAGGCGTACATTCACACGGTTTCCTTCAATGGTGTTGTCTAATACATAAGTGCGAAAAACATATCCTTTAAGGTCCTCAGGGGCTGCTAAAGCATAAAAATCATCCCTTTCTCCTACAACAATCCATAAATCTCCTTTATTGCTTTCACGTAAAATAGGTGCTTCTAAATTAGGTTGAAGGCGGATTCTTACCTTGTTTTTTAGAGTGCGTCCTGTAAAAGCTGTAAAAGGTTGTGCGGGGGCAGAAGAATCTGGATTGAGATTTGAGGGGAGATGATGGGAAGAATAGGCTGTTTTTTCTAAGTCGCTATAAACAGGCTGGCTGAGACATTGAGTAAAGAAGAAAGTTGCCAGCAAGTACAAGGCTGCTTGATTCATCAGTTGGCTCCTAAAAGTAATAGTTATAGATAAAAATTTTATGGGCTAGATTAAAAATTGTCAAGGAAGTTAGGAGGTTTGGATAGAATTAATGCATCAGACAATTTTTTCTTTAAAGAAAAAGATAAAAAATAGTGCGATGCATTAATTTGAAGTGTTTACGGGCAAAAGAAAAATGGGGGATTAGCTAGGGAAAATAATAAGTTTTTAACTTTTAAGGACAGCTACTATATGCTCGCAGCTTGATTTTCCACAAGTACAGCCCACAGGATGTCCTAAATAGACTCTATAATTTTCTTGGGTATCTAACTTGTTCATCACATTAAATAGCTTATCACCTGCTTGGGTCACATCCCATTGTTGGAAGACTAGTTCTTCCTCTTTAACTTCCTCTTCTTCTGCGTTCATAGCGGTCATCATTTCTGGTTCCACAGCTATATTGATGGTGCGCACAATTTGGCAGTGAAGACAGTTACAGTCTAATTCTGCTTTAGGCAATACATTCAGCTCTTCGGGAGAAATAATTTTAGCGATAGCTGCAATCTTTTCTAAAATTTGCTTAGGAATATCGGGAGCATCGCGTTGTGCTGGATTATGAATTAAGGGATTGCCCATACCATCGATAGAGCCAATTCCCAGCTTAAAAGGCACTTCGCCTTGATCGGTATTTAACATGGCTTGAGATAAAGTAGGGTCATCCTCTTGAGAATCAATAGATTTTTCTAAATACTCAGCATGGGCACTGAAGATTTGCTCAATTACTTCTCCTTTAAGGTTAGGAATGTTAATTGATTCGCCGCCCATTAAAGTGATGACTAAAAAAGGTCCTTTCATTTGGAGAGATTTTACATGCCTCCAGCTAGTCGAAATATAAGGGGGGATGCTTAATATTTTATCATTAATTTTCATCCTGATACCTCACTTATTAAAAATAATGTAATAATCTTTAATTATACTCATAACATACGATAAAAGAAAATACAAGTCAAGTGTTTTTTAGCAGTCAAGGTTGTTGAGTGCTGAGTTGATTTGTAACATATTGACAAAGAAGTAAATAAGTAGTAAATAAGGTTTGCTCAGGAAAAAGAATATATTAAAAAATATTAATTTTTTACTTTTTTCTTCTCATTCCTTATCTTATATCTAAGAGACCTGCCTTACAGAAAAGTAAAATTTTCCTGTTTTCCTTTTTTGTTCAAGTCGAAAAGAAAATTTGCTACTGATTTATCGCAACAAGGAGATCTAGTATGCTCTCGAAAACATTTGTTCTTGATACTAACGTTTTATTGCATGATCCAGAAGCGATCATCAAATTTCCTGGCCAAAATGTGATTATTCCTGTCACGGTATTAGAAGAATTGGACAAAATGAAACGCTTGCCAAGCGATTTAGGACGTAATTCGCGTGCGGTCTTTCGCTATTTAAGTAATCTAAATACTATAGGCGCTGGAAACTTGCATGCCGGCGTTACTTTAGATAACCAGGCAGTGATACGTATCCAAGTCGAATTTAAAACCGATTACTCTTATAATTTTGCTCTTTCCAATAATGATAATAAAATTATTTTAGCTGCCTTCTTTCTAAAAGAGAAGGGAGAGAACGTGGTATTTGTTTCCAAAGATTTTGCTGCCCGTATTAAAGCCGAAGCCATTGGTTTAGAAACAGAAGATTACGAAAATTTAAAATATTCCTATGCATCCATGTATAAGGGGTTACGCCGGATAGAAATGCCTAAACATGCTATTGATGTGTTTTACAAAGATGGAGCTATTCAGGTAGAGGCCGAAGATTTACATCCCAATGAATATTGTATTTTTTCTTCTCCGGAGCACTCATCAGGGGTTGGTAAGTATAATGCAAAGCGAGGGATAGTTGAGCCCCTTATAAAAGCTAATAACCTTTGGGGAATTAAACCTCTTAACGTAGAGCAAAGATGCGCGATCGATGCCCTTTTGCGGGATGAAATCAAATTAGTTTCACTGATTGGGCAAGCAGGTACGGGAAAAACACTTTTAGCATTGGCTTGTGGCTTACGTAAGGTATTCGATGAAGGGACTTATACGCGCATTCTCGTTAGCCGTCCTGTGATTCCCCTTGGGCGTGACATTGGGTATCTGCCAGGCACTAAGGAAGAAAAATTATTAAATTGGATGCAACCTATCTATGATAATCTAGAATATCTCTGTGATTCAGCAGGAAGTGAGCCTAGCGAAACTCTGCGGTGGGTGATGGAAAGCAAAAAGATTGAAATGGAAGCCGTTACTTATATAAGGGGACGTTCTTTGCCAAAGATGTATATTATTATTGATGAAGCTCAAAATCTTACTCCTCATGAAGTGAAAACGATTGTTTCTCGTGCAGGAGAAAACACGAAGGTTATTTTAACAGGGGATCCTACACAAATTGATAATCCTTATTTAGATAAGGATTCTAATGGCCTTAGCTATGTAGTGGGACGCTTTAGCAATCAGCAAGTTTATGGACATGTATTTATGGAGAAGACAGAACGCAGTGAATTGGCAGCCCTTGCAGCTGAAATTTTATAATCCCTACACGTAATTAAAGGTTTTTAAGCTTATTGGGTCTGTTGCCAAAAGCTCTCCTTTTTAAGTAAACAACGAATAGGGCAGAAAAGACAAAAGTGGTAGGTGAAGCGCAACATTTTTTAGCCTTTAAAAAGATCTTTTAATCCAAATAAAGAGGATAAAGGTTGATAAAATGGATAGCCTTATACGCAAGTTTTTATTCTGAAGCTTACATCCAGCAATTTCATCACAGAGCAATATGTTAAAAAAATGTTCTTCTTTAGCTGAAAAGCTCGAGAATTTATTAAACCAAACGCATTCAGAAGAGCTATCGGTCCAAAAAATTATGGATCATTTGGCCGATCAAGGTTACGCTACCTTGTTAATTGTGTTGAGTCTTCCTTTTTGTAGCCCCATGCAAATTCCTGGGCTATCCACTCTTTTAGGATTGTTAATCCTTTTAATAGGTTTAAAGATTGCGTTTGGACATAAAGTCTGGCTTCCTAAGAGGTTATTGCAAAAAAAGATTCCCTTTTTGTTTTTAAAAAAGGTAATGTTCTATGTGCTTAAAATAGATACCAAGCTTGGTTTTTTGATTTCTACCCGGTGGGTAGGGCTAGTAAGAAATCGCTATTTACATATTATTCATGGACTGACCATTGCTGTATTGGCTTTCTTTTTATCTTTACCGCTTCCCATTCCTTTCACCAACTTATTAGCAGCTTTACCCCTTCTAGCCTTTGGCCTAGCATTTTTAGAAGATGATGGCTTTTTTATCCTTATCGCCTATTTTTTCGCCTTTATTTGCCTGCTCAGCTTTGCTGCTATTATTTGGTTTGGAATAGATTGGCTAATTGTATGGAAAAAATATATTTTTTAGCGTTGGTTATCTAAAAAAAATTTGTTTTTTAGGGGCGCTTAGAAGAAAAGCAAGGCTTTAAAATTCCTTCATTCGCTTAAGCTTTTCAATCATGATAGGCAAGTAATTAACGGATTGGAGGGGGTTACAAGAGGTATTCAGAACTTTTGAATGGCTAAAATCTACTATTCACTCAACCTTATTATTAGTGAAATACTCATAACTTAACGCGAGTTATCGGATAAGAAAGCACCCTAAGGCTGCTTCAATTATACCTAAGCTGTAAGCCAGCTCATTAACTTTTGTTTCTCCATGCAAGTCAATTGAATGCAGGGCTTACAGGACTAGTAAGCATAGGCCACTATTCCGCTGATTAGATTGGCAAAAAAATTCCACGGGCTGCGAGGTCGATGATGTTCGATTTGACAAGAGTTTTTCCAATTTATTGTTAACGCTTTCAATGATGCCTCGCTTTCTTAATAAAATCTTATCTACCAATGACATTAACTTGCTTTTCATATTCTTTATAAGCCTAGTAATAATTTCTAAGCCCTTGTCGTAAAGCTTGATAAATGATTGGAGGAGATGTATTCCTTGCCGGTAAACATTATGCCAAAAATGCTTTTAGACAGACTACAGGCAGGGATTTGGACCTCCACATTTCCTGGCGTTAACATAGTAAGCAAGAATTTTTCCTTTATCATTAATAATTAAATGTAGTTTGAATCCATAGAAGTACCCGGTAGAGGTTTTTCCTCTTTTTGCTATTTTCTTGAAAACTAGGAGGGGAGTGGATGCGACGAGTATGGCACACTGTCAATAGAGTAGAAGTGATAGATGAAATGCCTATACACTCTCTTTAAGCAAGCTTGTGAATAAACAAAAAGGAAAAATAAGCATGTTTTCATTAAAGTGATGAACTTATGATAGAAAGAACAGGAGGAAAATATTTCTTCCGCGAGGGAATGACTTGTCGCCTATAGTAATCTTTAAATGTTCTATAGCCACTTTTATAAAACATGACGACAATACTCATCGCTTCACTTAGTAATAATTTTGGCCCTCTATTTCTTTTATTGCTTTTCTAAGGAGTGGTTTTTAATTGGCTTTCAACCAATAGTTAGCACCATTCAATCTCAAATTGTTTACAAAAACCATCTTATCGCAAAAAATGGAGATGAATCAGTGGATATCTTTTTCAATCATTTCGGCCTTCTAGCTTTAAGTTTATTTGGTGAAAAACATTTTTAAACCATGTGAAGGTCTTTTTTTCAACTATTTCCTTATCCGATAACACGGGTTAACTGAAGAAGTAGGATGGAGAGGCAGCGCCTGTTGCCAAAAGCCATACTCAAAAAAATATTGCCAGTAAGCATTTCCTACCCATCGATACACCCCATTTTCATCAGAAGTTCCCTACATGTGTTGCAAGATAAGGAGCCCTACAGCTAATCTTAAAGGCTTAGCTAGTTGGCCTATTTTTCTACAAACAACTTATCAAATTCCTCTTCTAGCTGCTTCCATCTAATCAACTTAAGATAGCTTAGATAAGAGGATGATTTTGATTGAGTTCGCCGCTAAGGCGGAATTTAAAAAGGCGGCCTTGTTGGCTATCTAGCTTGTTTGGTTTCATAGTAAACTTTGCAAGAAATTAAGAGCTTTATAATAGATTGACTTGTAAAGAAAACATAGCATTTAAAAAAAGCTCCTAGAATCTTACTTCAAGGCGAAAATGCTTTAAATCATGTTAGACTATATAGTAGGAGATAGTTCTCTCTATACGCCAGCTGCCTTACAAGTCTTTAAAATAGAACAAAGCTTATTTGCCACGCATGTGCCCATGCAAATCAAAGAGGCCAAAGAACTCCTATTTGAAGCGCCTTACGACAAAACTGTAGAGATAGTAGAAGGCTATCGAGCTTTTAAGACTACCTCTTGCTATGCAGGCGTTGAACAAAGATGGGTAGTCATCTTTTAGCCAAGCGGCCTATCAAAGAGAATGCCGTACTTTAGCTAAGCATTACCTTAAGGACAGTGAAAAAGAAGCCAAAGCCTTTACTAAGCTCATGCAGCAAGAGTTTTCATGTCCAAGCGATGCTAAGCGCCAATTAGATAAGGTTGCAAAAAAACTTAAATATATACAAATTATAGAATCTCAAATGTTAGCAACTCAAAAGCATGCTACGTCTGGTTGGCCCAAAGCTCAGTAAAAACCTTTTACATCTAGCTATCAATTACAAGGCACAGTAACTTGCTCTTTGCTTAACAAGTTAGCCGATAACCCTCGGTGATAAGGATACGAATTCGTTTGACTTGCTTTTTTAATTATTTATATTTCTTTAAAAAATAAAAATGCTGCAAAGTTATCCTTACCAAAGGAAATAAAATGCATCCTATCACATCGGCCTCTATCGAAAGCTTGCCTAATGAATTGCTGTTCCCTATCTTAGAGGCTTGTGTAGTTCCCTCCTTATTTAGCGTCTGTAAAAGATGGAGCCACCTGTTAGCTACTGAAGTCATGCCTTCCCTTTATAAGCAAATAGGTAAAATGCACTTTTCTCAAGGAGATATTAACAAGCAGGCTCTTATCGTAGATAAAATTTATAAGCTAGAAGATAGGCCTTCAGAAATAGAAAAAGTCAAGGCAATCTTTAAACAAGCCTTTGCTCTATCTAAATCTCTTGCTCCTGCGGAGTTAGAATTTAAATGGAAAACCCAGGAAAAGAGATATTATACGCTAGCTAATTATTCCTCTTATCTTATAAATATTAATCGCCTGCTAATGTGGAAAAGACTGCCTGGTGGAGGGGAGTTCTTAGATCAAGAGAAGATCAAGTATCTACCTTTAGAAAAACAAGGAGAGCTTCTTAGAGGTTGGATTAAAGAAAATTGTGAAAACTTAACTTTGCTAGATTTATTTAGCGAAGGCTTGACTTATTTACCCCCAGAAATAGGCCAATTGTCTCAGCTGACACGGCTTCGCTCAGACTACAGCCAGCTCACCATCCTCCCTGCTGAAATTGGAAAGCTGTCTCAGCTGCAAAAGCTTGAATTAAATCAAAGCCAGCTCGCCAGTCTTCCTGCAGAAATCGGGCAGCTGTCTCAACTACGAGGGCTTTACTTGGATCAAAACCAGCTCACCGCTCTGCCTGTAGAAATAGGCCAATTGTCTCAGCTGCAAACGCTTGAATTAAATGAAAGCCAGCTCGCCAGTCTTCCTGCAGAGATCGGGCAATTGTCTAAGCTGCAATGCCTTATCTTAGATCAAAACCAGCTCACCGCTCTGCCTATAGAAATTGGGCAATTGTCTCAGCTGCAATGGTTTTACTTAAATCAAAGCCAGCTCATCGCTCTGCCTACAGAAATAGGCCAATTGTCCCAGCTGCAAACGCTTGAATTAAATCAAAACCAGCTCACAGCTCTGCCTACAGAAATCGGGCAGCTGTCTAAGCTGCAAAAGCTTGAATTAAAACAAAACCAGCTCACCAGCCTGCCTACAGAAATAGGTCAATTGTCTCAGCTGCAACGGCTTTTCATAGGCCACAATCAACTCACTACCATTCCTGCATAGATAGGGCAGCTGTCTAATCTGCTACAGCTTCACTTACATCAAAACCAGCTCACCGCTCTGCCTACAGAAATTGGACAGCTATCTGAGCTGCAATATCTTCTCTTAAATCAAAACCAGCTCACCGCTCTGCCTGCAGAAATCGGGCAATTGTCTCAGCTTATCATGCTTGAATTAGCGGGAAATCCTTTGAAAGATTTCGCCGAAAAAATAAGACAGCGTTTTCAATTGTAGAATGGCCGTAAGTACTTTTTAAATTGGGGTGGGCTAAAATGAAATAACAAACTTTTAGCCATCTTATTTTTAAACAAGTAATCAGCTTTTCTTCCGGCAACTAAGCAAGCTTAAACTACCCTACACATTTATAACGGCAAGAAGTTTTTCTCTTTTTCTGTAGATTGCTATGCTGGGAG
>NZ_JRXI01000020.1:0-1211 GCF_000813645.1 Neochlamydia sp. TUME1
GTGCAGTTCCTTCCTTATTTAGCGTCTGTAAAAGATGGCATCATCTGCTGGCTTCTGAAGCGATGCCTTCTCTTTATAAAAAAATAGCACAGCTTCATTTCCCCACGAAGAATGCCAGTACCCCGCGAACTCTTATGCTAGCTAAAGTTTATCAACTCAATCCTGGACTTACCTCTACTGAAAAAGTTTATCAAGTTTTTAAACAAGTTTTTACCTTAGCTAAATCTATTTCTCCTTTGGAATTTAAATGGAAAACAGAAGAAAAAAGAGGCTTAACGCTGGCTAATTACTCTTCTTATCTCTTAAATATTAATCGCCTTTTACTTTGGAGAAAACTTCCTGGTGGGGAAGAATATTTGAAACGAGAAGAAATTAAGCACTTGCCTCTAGAAAAAAAAGGGGAGCTTTTTAGAGATTGGATTGAAGAAAATTGTAAAAGCATCACGGCTTTAAAATTATCTGGAGCAGGCTTGACTTATTTACCCCCAGAAATTGGGCAGCTGTCTCAGCTGCAAAGGCTTTACTTAAATCAAAACCAGCTCACCTCTCTACCTGGAGAAATCGGGCAATTGTCTCAGCTGACACAGCTTTTCTTAAATCAAAACCAGCTCACCAGCCTTCCTGCAGAAATCGGGCAGCTGTCTCAGCTGCAATATCTTTACTTAGATCAAAACCAGCTCACCAGCCTTCCTGCAGAAATCGGGCAGCTGTCTAAGCTGCAAACCCTTGACTTAAATCAAAACCAGCTCACCGCTCTGCCTATAGAAATAGGTCAATTGTCTCAGCTGCGAGCGCTTGAATTAAATCAGAACCAGCTCACCAGCCTGCCTACAGAAATCGGGCGGTTGTCTCAGCTGGAAGTGCTTAAGTTAAAGCAAAACCAGCTCACCAGCCTGCCTGCAGGAATAGGTCAATTGTCTCAGCTACAATTGCTTGAATTAAATCAAAACCAGCTCACCAGTCTGCCTGCAGGAATAGGTCAATTGTCTCAGCTGCAAGAGCTTTACTTAAGTCAAAACCAGCTCACCACTCTGCCTGTAGGAATCGGGCAATTGTCTCAGCTGAAAGGGCTTGATTTAAGCCAAAATCAGCTCTTCAGCCTTCCTGCAGAAGTCGGGCAATTGTCTGAGCTGCAAGGGCTTTACTTAAATCAGAACCAGCTCACCAGCCTGCCTGCAGAAATCGGGCAGCTGTCTGAGCTGCAAACGCTT
>NZ_JRXI01000021.1:0-1595 GCF_000813645.1 Neochlamydia sp. TUME1
AGTAACCTTTCTTGGTAGGAAGAAGCTAGGCGTATTGTATTCCATCATTCGATAGAAGAATTAAAACAAAGCACCAAAAAGAGCCGTTTTTCTCAAATAAGGCAAAGAATCAATCTCCTTCTTTTAGCCACACCAAAATTGCCGCGTCACTTAATCCCCAAAACCTGTGGCTGCTCCTATATGCTTGGAAGGTCTACCCCCTTTCCTTGAATCTATCTGAAAAAAAATGCGGGTAGATTATCTGTGAGTTGTTTTTCATTGATAAGAGCACGAATTCGTTTGACTTGGTTTTTTAATTTTTTATATTTTCTTTAAAAAATAAAATGTTGAAAAAATCATCACTACTCAAGGAAATAAAATGCATCCTATCTCATCGACATCTATTGAAAGTTTGCCCAATGAGTTGCTGCTCCCTATCTTAGAGGTTTGCATAGTTCCTTCCTTATTTGGCGTCTGTAAAAGATGGCATCATCTGCTGGCTTCTGAAGTGATGCCTTCTCTTTATAAACAAATAGGTAAAGTACATGTTTCCCAAGGGGATATTAGCAAGCAGGCTCTTATTGTAGATAGGATTTATAAGCTAGAAGAAAAGCTTACTGAAGCAGCAAAGGTAAATGCAATCTTTAAGCAAATCTTTACTTTAGCCAAGTCTCTTTCTCTTCTAAAATTTAAATGGAAGACTGAAGAAAAAAAATATTTTACTTTAGCTAATTACTCTTCTTATCTCTTAAATATTAATCGCCTTCTACTTTGGAAAAAACTTCCTGGTGGGGAGGAATACTTGAGCCGAGAAGAAATTAAGCACTTGCCTTTAGAAAAAAAAGGAGAGCTTCTTAGAGATTGGATGGAAGAAAATTGTAAAAACATCACGTCTTTGGATTTATCTAGAGCAGGCTTGACTTATTTACCCCCAGAAATAGGCCAATTGTCTCAGCTGCAATTGCTTTACTTAAATCAAAACCAGCTCACCAGCCTTCCTGCAGAAATTGGACAGCTGTCTAAGCTGCGAGAGCTTTACTTAAATCAAAACCAGCTCACCAGCCTTCCTGCAGAAATTGGACAGCTGTCTAAGCTGCGAGAGCTTTACTTGGATCAAAACCAGCTCACCAGTCTGCCTGCAGAAATCGGGCAATTGTCTCAGCTGGAATGGCTTTACTTAAATCAAAACCAATTCACCAGCTTGCCTGCAGGAATATGCCAGTTATCTCAGCTGCAAGAGCTTTGCTTGGATCAAAACCAGCTCACCAGTCTGCCTGGAGAAATCGGGCGGCTGTCTGAGCTGCAAACGCTTGACTTAAATCAAAACCAGCTCACTACTCTTCCCGCAGAAATAGGGCAGTTGTCTCAACTGCAATGGCTTTACTTAAATCAAAACCAGCTCACCGCTCTGCCTGCAGAAATTGGGCAGCTGTCTGAGCTGCAAACGCTTGAATTAAATCAAAACCAGCTTACCGCTCTGCCTACAGAAATCGGGCAGCTGTTTCAGCTGGAAGAGCTTGAATTAGCCGAAAATCCTTTGAAAAATATCTCCGAAAAAATCAGGCAGCGTTTCCAATTGTAGAATGGCCTTAAGTACTTTTTAAATTGGGGTGAGC
>NZ_JRXI01000022.1:0-11257 GCF_000813645.1 Neochlamydia sp. TUME1
CCTTCCCGCAACTAAGTAAGCTTAAAGTAGCCTACCCATTTATAATGGCAAGAAGTTTCTCTCTTTTTGTGCAGATTGCTAGGCTGAGAAAGCAGCCTTTCTTGACAGGAAGAAGCTAGGCGTATTGTATTTCATTATTCGATTGAAGAGTTAAAACATTGCGCTAAAAAGAACCGTTTTTCTCAAATAAGGAACAGAATCAATCTCATTCTTTTAGCCAAACCAGAATTGCCGCGTCACTTAATCCCCAAAACCTGTTGCTGTTCCTAAATGCTTGGAAGGCCACCGCCCTTTTTTCCTTAGCTCTATACGAATTCGTTTGACTTGCTTTTTAATTTTTTTATATTGTCTTTAAAAAAGTATAAATACTGAAAGAGTTATCACTACCCAAGGAAATAAAATGCATCCTATCTCATCGGCATCTATTGAAAGTTTGCCCAATGAATTGCTGCTCCCTATCTTAGAGGCTTGCGCAGTTCCTTCCTTATTTAGCGTCTGTAAAAGATGGCATTATCTGCTGGCTTCTGAAGTCATGCCTTCTCTCTCTATGCTTGATTCAGAAGCCCATACATTAACTTGTTTTTGCGTGTAATATTTAATATTGATGCGAATCGTATAAAAATAGATATTTGCAAGAGCTTGCGTGTCTTCAGTACGGTAATTCCTTATAAGTATTTCATTGGTCATAATGCCCTATCCTTTAACGTAATTAAACTCTTTTTCAAACGTGTCGATCGTTTTTAAAATTAATTCCCACTCTGGGATTTCTCTGAAAAACATGGACTTCATCAGAACATAGTCTTTCTCAAGTTCTTTTAGAATTCGCGGAGGAGGAAAGAGCTTCAAGGTTCCCTTTCGAGCTGTTCCGTAGTTTGCCCAACTTGATGCAAAGTAAATGCTTTTGTGGATGGCAACTCTTTCAAGTAGAGCTATCTCGATAAGAGCCTTCTCCTTGATCTCCGAATTGAGCAAACGGAAAAAGTCATAATAATGCCTTGAAATTCGTGGCGGAAGCTTTTTATCTTCGGGTAAATGTGCATATTGATGAAGGATAGTTGCTTTCTCCCAGAAAGTACGTTCAGCATTCAGCACTCGAATCCATATTTCAGATTCATGGATTTTTTCTTTTAATGCCTCTTTAGCGTAGCTCTTTATTCTATGTTCGCTGACAGGCCAGTGTTCTGATCTTGCACCGATTTCGATTTTTACAAGCGGACGAATGTACCCAGCTTTTGAGGTTTCGCTTGGATATTCAAATAATAATGTTTGGGCATCGGGGTCTTCTTGGTCAGGGAAGACTTGCCACCCATCAATTGTTCCGAGTTTTGCAGCAAAAGCATCTTTAAGTTCAGCTAGCATCTGAGTTTGAACATAATTGGAGCAAGCTTTTGAAAGATTATCGATGATTGCATTTTGCTTTTTCTTGGAAGGTGCATTTTCAGGGTCATGGGGTGCACCAAAACCAAAGAATTCTCTTTCAATTGAAAGATCAATATCTTCTGAAAAACGATCAATTAATCCATATACTTTTGAAAGGGACGTACCTCCTTTAAAGGTGAGATGCGGCCTCATCTTCTCTAGCGAAAATAGTCTTTCCAAAACCCATACGACCCAATAATCTTTCTCAATAATTTCAAAGGGCATGTTCTTGATATCAGTGGCAGCTCTAAAGAAAAGTTCCCGTTCATCTTTAGACAAAAGATGAATTTCATTCATGGCTTGAGCCCCATAATTTCAAAAAAAAGAGATCGTATCCATGCAGGTGCAAACTTCATATTCTGTCTAATTTCATTTTCTTTTGAGTCTTTAAGGAATTTTGATACCTGCGCACGTGCTACCTGGTCAATGTGATCTTTTCCTAAATTTTTCAAAGCTTGAATCAGAAGACCTTCTCTAGTTCCCGCAGAAGACATAATTTTTTTCGTGGTCTTTTTAAAAATAATTTCTTGATTACCAATTTTGACTTTTCTGGAGGGGCCTTCGGTTAAAAACATGACACGACCAGGAACTTGTAAAGAAAGGCCCACTAAATTGGCAGCATGAGCTCCGGCAGGTTGAATTTGAACCCCATTTTTTTCCGCAATAGCCTTAGCAACTTCATTCAAATCTGGGGGGATTGTGCCCAGTAGATCATGTATTTTGGGGTAATCATAAACGCCTTGAGCGAGCCGACGGATGATGTTTTGTTTTTGAAGCTGTGAAAGAGCTTTTCGAATAGAGGTATCCCTACCCAGATCCGAAAAGTGCATGGGCGTAAAACACCAACCGCGGCCCTGCTCAACAATCCTATTTTTTACTGCGATTTCAATACTTTGGCGCATTTTGAGTTTCCCTTTTTCACAAAAGTAGCATCTTTTTGTGAAAATTAACAATAAAATTTGCCTTGAATTTCACAAAAAGATGCTATTTTTGTGAAATTACTAGAATCGTTTATGAAAACGGTTAGAGTGTTTCTTTTAACCCCTGGGAAAGTGTGTTAGTATCTTGAGCCATATAAAGGGAATAAAATTGCTACAGTTAAAGCAACAATTTTCTTTGAAAAGCGGTTCTGGGTAGGAACTTTTGAGCGGGCCGATAAAGAAGGGTATGCAATTGCAAGGCCTATCTTGGGTGGTGAACCGTCTGATCCTGAGATTCATGAGTTTGTTCTTAATCATTATCATGAACTAAAATTTGGAGAAGCTAAGGAAATCAACATTCAAATCCAGCGCATGAATCCAAAGAGAGTACAAAGAGAAGTCCACCGTGAAATGGCAAGAATGAAGGAAACGACACAGCCTTCAACGTTAGCACAAGATTACATGCGAGAAGGGCTTGAGAAGAAAAGAAAGAAAAGCATTAGCAGTGCCGAAAAACAAGCTCGCAAAGATAATCAATTTGCACTCAAGCAAGAAAAAAGAAGCATCGAGGGCATTACTAAAGCGTTATTATCGCTAAGGAATAACTCAAATTATATGAATTAACTTTCCTGTTTTTTGAAGAGCCTTTCTCTGGGCTGTCCATGCCCACCATGAAGTAGGTTCTCCCGTCTTAGCTTCATGTATAATGGCGGCAAATACGTCCCACATACAAGGATCATGACGTTTTCCTGTTAACCTTTCTAATTGTTCAAACAATTGAGTAGCATCATGATGGATTAAGTCCTCAACTAAATGAATATCCAGAATATTTAAATCCCGTAAAGTTGCTTTTCCAACATTTTTCAAGTCTTTAAGGTTCTTTTTTTTGATAGACATTTTCTACCTGTTTATTCATTGCAAATTTCGACAATGAAACCATTATTACCACGGACATATTTACTCTCTACTGTGGGAATATCTTGGGGATTTGATGCGCTTTCACTAGGAGTCACAGTAGTCACAAGTGTCACAAAGATATAGCAGGAGATGTGGAAGACCGAGATAGTTTTATACTGTTTTCATCCAGTCTACGGCGTAAATAGTGTGTAATTGGGCTTTATGTGCTTGAACATTTCGGTTGAATTTTTGATTCGCAAGCTTTTAAAAATAAAAGGCTTCACTCCTAAAAGTGAAGCTTAATAATGGGTTGGAGGTGGAGAGAATTGAACTCTCGTCCTGAGCAAACTACATAGTGACCACTACATGCTTAGTGTTCTGAAAATAAGTAGATTCCGCTGCAGAACACGCCACTGGAAACTACTCGCCTCAATTGATCTTGAGTTTAAGTTTCTCTAAGGCTGGAGAAACTTAGCTCATACCAAGAAAATAACAGTAGACTCTAAAATCCTTGGTCCAATTTCAGACTACTGCGCAAGCACTGCAATTAAGCAGCGCGTGCTACGATTTCAAAGTTAGCTTCAGCCACAGGGCTAAAGTCAACAGCGATTACGTTTGTGCTTGTTTTGGCACTTAATTGTTCACCGGCTTTTTTAGGAGGCCAACCGATACCCTCCGCATGCAATCAATACCTCGCTTCCCAGTCGAAACCGTGACACCCCCGAAAGATGGATGGTGGATAAAAACTGTAAGGCAGTATTGCCTTTTCTTAATCAAATAATAACGTAAAAAATAATAAAATAGAAGCAATTTTTTTACGTGAAGGAGAAGAAACAAGATGCTTGCTAGACATTTTCGAGAGAAAATATTATTATTTTTGCCTATGGCTTCGAAAACAATTTTATATTACTTAGTAGGTTAGCGAATGTTTGCAGAAATTCTTCCAGAAAGTTTTGATGAGCGTGAAAAAAGAATTCTTGAATTTTGGAGTGTAAATAAAATTTTCACACAATCGGTAGAAGAAAATCGAGATAAACCTCTTTTTGCTTTTTATGATGGTCCTCCTTTTGCTACGGGTCTTCCTCATTATGGTCATTTACTAGCAGGCACCATTAAAGATGTAGTCTTGCGTTATAAAACAATGAAAGGATTTTGCGTGCCTCGGCGTTTCGGCTGGGATTGCCACGGTCTTCCTGTGGAAAATGAGATTGAAAAAATGCATAACCTCTCGGGTGGAGATGCTATTCAAACTTTTGGAATAGCCAATTTCAACGAGGAATGTAGAAAAATTGTTTTACGTTATACTGAAGAGTGGAAAACGATTGTTCAGCGTATGGGGAGATGGGTAGACTTTGATCAAACTTATCGAACGATGGATGTGAATTTTATGGAATCGGTATGGTGGGTTTTTCAGCAGCTTTATAATAAAGGGCTGGTTTATGAAGGTTATAAAGTCATGCCTTATTCTGCTAAACTAGGAACACCGCTTTCTAATTTTGAAGCAGGCGAAAATTATAAAGAGGTAGATGATCCTGCGTTAACGATAGCTTTTCCTTTGCTAGATGAACCTCATATAGCTATTTTAGCGTGGACCACTACTCCCTGGACACTTGTTTCTAATTTAGCTCTCATGGTAGGGCCTGAGATAGACTACGTAAAAATCCTACATATTACCTCGGGCCAACACTATATTTTAGCAAAATCTAGACTCTCAGCCACTTTTAAAAGTGAAAGCGAGTATCAAATATTAGAGGAGATGAAGGGTAGGAACTTAGCAGGTAAAAGTTATAAGCCGCCTTTTAAGTATTTTGCAGATAGAGCGAGCAAAGGAGCCTTTCGTGTAATTCTCGAGGATAGCGTATCGGTAGAGGAGGGCACGGGAATCGTTCATGCAGCTCCTGCTTTTGGAGAAGTAGACTTTTATGCGTGTCAAAGAGAAGGCATAGAGATTGTATGCCCAGTCGATAGCAATGGACTTTTCACAAGTGAAATTTCTGAATATCAAGGGTCGTTTGTTAAAGAGGCGGATAAAGAGATTATTAAGCATTTAAAGAAAGAGGGGATAGTCTTTTCTCATGGTGTTTGCCGTCACCGCTACCCTTTCTGCTGGCGATCCGACACTCCTCTTATTTATAAAGCTGTAACTACCTGGTTTGTAGCTGTAGAAAAGATAAAAGATTCTCTTGTGAAAGCTAATGAACAGATTCATTGGACTCCCTCGTATGTCAAACATGGGCGTTTTGGTAAATGGTTAGAAGGTGCTAGAGATTGGGCTATCAGCCGAAATCGCTACTGGGGGACGCCTATTCCTATCTGGCGTGCAGAAGATGGAGAAATACTTGTTTTAGGAAGCATTCAAGAGTTAGAGAGTAAAAGTGGCGCTAAAATTAAAGACTTACATCGACATTTTATTGATCAGCTAACCTTTACTCATAATGGAAAAGTCTTTAAACGTATTCCCGAAGTCTTCGATTGTTGGTTTGAGTCGGGCTCTATGCCTTATGCACAAAATCATTATCCCTTTGAAAACCAAGCGCTGTTTAAAGAAATATTTCCTGCAGATTTCATTGCAGAAGGTTTAGATCAAACACGCGGATGGTTTTATACGCTAACTATTCTGTCTACCGCCCTTTTTGATCAGCCAGCTTTTAAAAACGTTATTGTGAATGGGATTGTTTTGGCAGAAGATGGGGCAAAAATGTCCAAGCGTTTGCGCAATTATCCCGATCCTAGCCTTGTCATTGAGCGTTTTGGCGCCGATGCCATTCGTGTCTATATGATGCATAGTCCGGCAGTACGTGCCGAGGACCTTTGCTTTGTGGAAGCAGGAGTAGAGCTTATCTTACGTCAAGTAATGCTGCCTCTATGGAATGCTTATAGCTTTTTTATCACCTACGCGCGTATCTATGGCTGGCGCCCTTGTGACCAGCCGAAAAAGCCTACAGCTATTATCGATCGATGGGTAATCTCGCTTTTAAATAAGCTTATCAAACAAGTAGAAGTAGGAATGGATGATTATAACCTTAGCCATGGTATTGAGCCTACCATTTATTTCATTGAGCAGTTGACTAACTGGTATATTAGACGTTCGCGCCGTCGCTTTTGGGAAGAAAAAGAGTCTATTGATCGTAACGAAGCTTTTGCCACTCTTTATCATGTTCTATTGACATTTACAAAGATTGCAGCGCCTTATATTCCTTTTATCAGTGAAGCTATTTATCAGAACCTGAAAAGTGAAGAGATGCCTCAATCCGTTCACCTTTGTGCTTATCCAGAATATAATGAGCAAATGCGTGATGAGCAACTGGAAGCCGCTATGGCCGCAGTGCAAAGTACGGTAAGTTTGGGCCATGCTTTAAGAAAAGAGCATAAGCTTAAAGTTCGACAACCCTTGGCGAAGGCCCATATTATTTCTGCAGATACCGTTACTCTTCAATTTTTAAAAGAGCAACAGCACTTGATTGCCGATGAACTGAATGTGAAAATAATCGAATTTGCCGAGAAAGAGTCTTCATTTGTTAATCTTAAAGCTAAGCCTAATTTTCGCGTCTTAGGCAAAAAAGTGGGTAAGTTAATGAAAGCTACTCAGCAAGCAATTGATGCTTTTAATCAAGAACAATTATCTATCTTGCTGAAAGGCCATTCGCTTCCTTTAAGCATAGAAAATACCGAAGTAGTGCTGACTTCGGAAGATGTCCAGGTTGAACGCCAGGTTTTTGAGGGTCTAGCTGGAGCTAATGAAGGATCGATTACTATTGTTTTAGAGACAGCTTTAAATGAAGATCTTTTAATGGAAGGGATTGCCAGGGAGCTCGTTAATAAGATCAATACAATGCGGCGAGAAGCTAATTTAGAAGTGACTGATCGCATTCACGTAAATATAGAAACAACCGAACGGGTAAAACTAGCTTTTGAGCATTATAAAGAATATGTGCAACAAGAAGTATTGGCGGTTACTGTAGAGTTTAACAAATCTGCTGAAGGAGATGAGTGGGATATTAACAATGAGCCGGCTAGGATCTATTTAAATAAAGCCAATGCTGCTTGAACACCTCTTTGCTCTACTTTACACCCTTACTCCCTTCCTCTTAAGGTAAGGGAGTAAGGCGGTATCTATTCACTTGTTATGGGTGAAAGGGAGATGAGCAAGCTGCTTCTGTCTATGAATAGTCAATGATTTATATTTTGATTAGAATAAATGTTTGTCCATAAAAAATTTAAGGTGGCCACTTAGCAATAGATAATATGTTTTAAAAAACTTCCCCCTTATTTTGAAAACAACTGAATGATTATCAGCTCCTTCTTTACTTAATGACATATCTTACGTGCAGATAAGTTGAAAAAATATTTTACACTTATAACTTTTTTCTTTGAAAAAAGGCTATAAGCTATCTGATGGCAGTTTGTTTTAATCAGAAGCTTGTTATTGAGTTTTGCTTTAAGGACAGGTTATGAGGACTTCTTCGGTAGCAAAGAAGAGGTAGCAAATAGTGGCTATAAAAGTCAAAGCGGGCCCGTTTTTTAACAAAGATAAACGCTAATAGAAATATTCTGGAACTCTGATTTTTCTAATTCTGTCTGTAGCTGTAGATTTTTATAGCTTGAGAGTAATATTTTTATTCCTTAAAATGCATTCTTCAACACACGGATCGTTTAGCTTAAAAAGGAATCATCATTTGTTAGAAGAGCTTCTCCAAAAAGAAAATAGTTATCTAAATTATTTTTTTGAAAAGATTGATTTATCTGCTGCTGATATTATTGTACAGGCTTTAAAAGACTGCGAGGGAGTCGTAGTTTTTTCAGGTGTAGGAAAAAGTGGCTTAGTAGCAGAAAAAATTGCTATGACCATGACTTCTACTGGCTCCCGAGCTTTATTTATTTCCCCTACGAACGCTTTACATGGCGATATAGGCATAGTTTCTGAAAAAGATGTGTTTGTTTTTCTTAGTAAAAGTGGAGAAAGTGAAGAGCTTTTATCTCTTATTCCTACTCTGCGGAATCGGCGAGTAAAAATTATAGGGATTGTCTCCAATGCAAAAAGCCGTTTAGCTAAAGCTAGTGATATATATATTGATCTTCCTTTGCAGCAAGAGCTTTGCCCGTTTGATATAGTGCCGACAACGTCTGCTGTTATACAGCTTATATTTGGAGACATTCTTGCTGTTGCCCTCATGCGTATGAAAAATTTTAGCTTAGAAGAATATGTAAAAAATCATCCTGCAGGTAGGATTGGTAAACGCATCTCGCTTAAAGTGTCTGATTTAATGGTCACTGGCTCTAGCCTTCCTATATGCAAGCCTCACGATAAATTGGTAAATACTCTTGTAGAATTATCTAATAAACGTTGTGGCTGTGTATTAGTGACTGATGAAACTGAAATTTTACAAGGAATATTTACCGATGGTGATCTCCGGCGGGCTTTACAATCCCATGGAGCTGATTCCCTGCAATTGCCCATGAAAGATCTAATGATCCAAACAGCTCGGTGGGTTGCTCCTCATAATTTGGCATGGGATGCCATGCGTAAGATGGAAGGAGACCAAAAAAATGCTATTACGGTGTTACCTGTCCTTACGGAGCATAAAAAGCTGCTAGGCCTTATCAAATTACATGATATTGTCCAATCTGGAATATGAACGTCCCCCCGCTTAAGCCTTTATCATCTAGCTATTAATTTTTCTTTAAACATGCTTGGGTAGAGAGGTAATCGTTCTTACTTTCTATAAATAAGCAAAACATATAGAAGTCATCAAGTATTTAATATTTCTGCCCCCACTTTAGGAAAGTGCAATTTCCTATTTTTTAGAGAGAGCGGCTTACTTTATGCTGCCCTTTTTAGAGTGCAATTAAATGTTTTATTCATTGATTATTGTACTCTCTTTTTTCAAGTTTTTGTATATCTCTTCTAGGTCATGATAGGAACGTTTACTAAAATAGGGTAAAAATAGGTCGCAAAAATATTTTTTTTGATTTTCTTCTAAATATAGAGGAAGATCCAAAGAGTAATGCAATGCAGTGATGTCTTTTGAGGTAAGAGCAATCCACAAGCCAATTCCGTAATGTTTATCATCGTCTAGATAAGCTATTTCATCCACTTTTTCCAGGGATACCTTAAAAAGAATCCTGCCATGCAAGGCAAAATAAAGTTCATTTAGTGAGTCCACCTTGACTTGGTGGGGGGTGTTTTCTAAATACGACAACTGACGGTAGGGCAAAAGTCCTAAAGTGATAAATATCCCTCCTAAAAGCAAAAGAACCCAACCCCAAGTAGCTAAGACAGAAGGGGAAAGGAAAATTCCTCCATAGAGCCATAAACTAATGCCGGCAGCTCCATAAATTGTGCCTTTGATAAGGGTGGCTTTTTTTATAGAAGAATGAATAGTAGAGTTTAAAGATAAAATAGGCTCTTCCATTTTTTTTTACCTAGGTTAGAATGTAGAAATCGCATATTAGAATGTATATTAGCAGAAAAGATTTACAGGAAAACTTATATGGCTATCACTCTAAATATTTATACTATCAGCATGATTATTGTCTTTATCATAGGTTATGGCTTTATTACTATAGAGCATGTGATCAGAATCAACAAAACGACCACAGCTTTGCTGATGGCCATTATTTGTTGGATTTTGCAATTTGCTAATCATCATGATAAATTTTCTCATCAGCAGAATCTAGATTCATTAGCTGCTCATGTGGCTGATATTAGCCAGGTAATATTCTTTCTTATAGGTGCTTTGAGTGTCGTGGAACTTATCAATGCTCATCAAGGATTTAAAATCATTTTAGATGTTATTAAAGTTAAATCTAAAGTTAGACTGCTGTGGGTGTTAGGTTTGATTACTTTCTTTTTATCAGCAGTGCTAGATAACCTAACCACCACGCTTGTAATGCTTTCCATTATGCAAAAGCTATTGACGAACCGAGAAGATCGCTGGTTAATAGGCGGAGGGATAGTAATTGCAGCCAATGCAGGGGGCGCTTGGACACCGATTGGGGATGTCACGACAACTATGCTATGGATAGGGGGACAAGTGACTTCATGGGCAATCATTAAAAATCTTTTTTTTCCTAGTCTAGCATGCTTTATTGGCTCATTTTCCATCATTAGCCGATGCTTAAAAGGCTCGCTAGTCGATTATAAATTATTAAACGCGCATAAAAAACTAGAACCTATTGGCAAGCTAATTTTTTTAGCAGGTATAGCTGCGCTTACCTTTGTACCTATTTTTAAAACATTGACGGGTTTGCCCCCCTTTATGGGAATATTGTTTGGTTTAGGATTATTATGGCTAATGACGGATATTGCTTATTTTAAAGAGGAAGATCGCGAACATTTACGTGTGCCGCATGTATTAACAAAGATTGATTTATCGGGAGTACTATTTTTCTTTGGCATTCTTTTATGCATTAATGCTTTAGAGTCGGCAGAGCTACTAAAAATGTTAGCTCAGTGGTTAAATCAGCATGTAGGAAACATAGAGGTGATAGCCACTCTAATCGGTATAGCTTCAGCGATTGTAGATAACGTTCCATTGGTAGCGGCCAGCATGGGAATGTACAGCCTTCAACAATATCCTCAAAATTCTTCCTTTTGGCAATTGGTAGCCTATTGCGCAGGTACTGGAGGCAGTCTGTTGATTATTGGCTCTGCTGCAGGCGTGGTCTTCATGGGGCTTGAGAAAGTAGATTTTTTCTGGTATTTAAAAAAAATATCTTTTCCTGCTTTTGTAGGCTACGTGGCGGGCATTACCGCCTACTACTTACTTAGCATTATCTGATCTTTAGAGGAAGAAGAGAGGAGGATTAGGAAGTTCTTTAATTTTCTTGTTTTGCTCCTTGTTTACTTCAAGGAGCATTCGCTTTATGTAAACACTTCATGGCTAAAAAGATCTTTTAACTCACCTTACGCAGACATAGGACTACTTTGCAAATTTTGTAGCTCTTGATAGGCCATCTGATTAGCTTTAAGGATTAATTTATATTTTAAAGCAAAGTGATTAAGTAAGGTTGTAATTTTA
>NZ_JRXI01000023.1:0-1530 GCF_000813645.1 Neochlamydia sp. TUME1
GCCTTTTTTTCTTTCTTCCTCAGAGAAAGCAATTAATCGATTAGATTTTATGCCAAATATAAACATTTTTTTGAGTTCATAGTGGATAAATTCCATATTATCTTTAGCGCCAAACCAATTATCCGCCAGCACATACTCAAATTCAACTTGATTGGTAACTGCTTGCTGGATAAGTGCTCTAAAATGTTGGTTTTTAGTGGTGGATGATTGCCTTTTTTCTTTCTTCGTCTTTACGTCGCAAAAGTGCATATCTTTCTTAATCACTTCAAAGCCAATAGGAAAAGTATGATCTCCATAGCTAATAAGACAGGAAAGTAGGTTAATACCTTTTACACATCTTCCTTGGGTATGAGAAAAATGCCAGCAGACGATTTCGTTTTCATCCGTATAGGGCTTTTCTTCTATCGTATCATCAATAATCAATACACCTCCTTTATTTTGTTCTAGATGGCGCACTTGCTTTTTAACATACTGCCATAGTTCTTTCGATCCTCCTGAATTGTTATTAAGAAAACGGGTGATTTTATCGTGGCTAATCTGACCATCTAAAAGGTTAGATAGCCCGGTAGCTGTGGCTTGCTGGTTTTGGCTAATAAGATAATCTGTATAAATATCAAGAAGATCAAGTTTCATTTTTTTCTCCTCTTTTCAAAGAAAAAAATATACCCTTGGAATAATTTTTTCAACTCATCTGTGCGTAAGGTGAGCTTTTAAGATTCCTTTATAAGGATCCTCTATTTAGGTTTTATCACATAGCCTATGCCTTTTATGGTTTAAAAAACATTCATCATTTGCCCTTAACTTAATAAAAAAAGGCAGAATCCCTTATCGGCTGAATGTAAGAGATAGCTTACAATTAACTCTCTATTCCCGCCTTCGCTTTTTTGTTAAAACATACCACGATAAAGCTTTAAAGATCGCAGGAATTGAAGCAGATGGGGCGAGGCACCATTGGCTTTTAATTCTAAAGGCTAAATGATTAGGGAAAGACGCTTTGAGGACTGGCAATACATTAAACAGAGGAGGTAAGAAGTAAAAAGTTAAAAAGTGCACTATAAGACTACACTCTACAAATTAAGTGAGCACAAAATGTGCTGGCTTAGAGGTAGGAAAAGAAATGTTTCATACAAGCTGGAGAATAGATTAGGAGAAGAGCTTTTCGCTTTCTTTCAAAAATAGAGGTAGAGGTTAAGCTCTACTATCAGGGAGACCTATCATTGATTTCGCCTAAATACCCTGTGTGAGAAATAAGAGGGACAAGGAAGAAGAGACAGTTTTTTCCCCATTATATTAAAATAATCCTTGAATAAAATTGCCATTTTGGTATAATAACATCCAAAGCACGAGCGATTTAGATTTCCCCATACGGCAACCGCCTCTCTTAAAATCCCCATGAAATAGCGATTTATATCCTTGTACACCATAGAACAAACATATAGGTGGGAAATTGACAGCTCAAATTTAAAACTCATTCATTCTCTTTAACTTTTAGGAGTTTAGGAAAAAATTAGAGAAAAAGGAAAATAGGGA
>NZ_JRXI01000024.1:0-17479 GCF_000813645.1 Neochlamydia sp. TUME1
AAAGCTAAAAACAATTTTGCTTGGTGGCAATAGAGAGAGGGAAATACCTGATCCCATACCGAACTCAGAAGTCAAGCCTCTTATCGCCGATGGTACTGCACACAAGAGTGTGGGAGAGTAGGTCGCCGCCAAGCTTTTTTTTTACTTATTTATCGCTTCCAAAATCTCTTCTGTCCTCCTGTTAGCCTATCTTGCTTTATTCCACTTTTTTTCCTTTACCATTCTAGTTTTTTTTTAAATTCATATAGTTGAGCTGTTTACCTCTTTTTCTTTTTTAATCTTGCCTATTATAAAGTGGGGGTTAATGAATTGATAAAGTTTATCTGTGCTTTTATGTTTGTTCCTAAGGCAGCAAGTGCTTGTGCTTCTCTTAAGTTTTGATCGCCACTCCTTTTGCTTACTTCTTTCATTAGCATTTCTAAGCGAGGAAGCCTTTGCACAGGACCTATAAATATAGAGCCTAAATTGACATAAGGAGGATGATTGTCAAACCCTTGCAGAATACTCTTTCCTTCTGGCGTTTTGGAAATTTTTGTTATCAACTGATTGAGTTGAATATTTTTAATAACTAATATTCCTGTAGACTTTATATAATCTTCTAAATTGCTTTCAGAAAAAATAGTAGTCAGAGCTTCTAAAGGATTTCCTGAGCCTTTTTGCATAGCCTCAAGCTGTCCAATCAAGGATTCAGATTGCTTGGCTAGCTCTTGCCATCCTTGCGTTAGAATAGCGTGTTCCTCTTCTGAGATAACCTTATTATCCAATAGTTTTTGGAAAACGTTATCTTCAGAAGAATGAGGGAGTAACAAGCGAATGTTCTTAAGATAACTTTTCTCGGTAGTAATAAGTTCATTTACTACCTGATCTAATTTTGAAGTGAGTGGCACAGGGTTAAAATTTAAAGCCTGTGTTTGACTGAGATGCGTACTAGAAGTAGAGCTGGTAGAATTTTTGTATTGAGCAATAGCTACGCTGAAAGTCAAATCTTTAATAAACTGTAATACGGCTTTTTCGTCATATTTGTCGCTAGCCGTTAAGCGAGCAAACTGCCCTTCTAATTTTTTACCCACTTCAGGATCATTTTCATTAATTTTTGCTAGTGAATGATTAACAATCATGTGGGCTATAGAAGGTGAATTCATAATCAATTTTTCACCATAGGAACTTTGAATAAAATTATTATATAACTTTCTTATATCTAAAGGTTCTTTTGAGCCATTAGGAATAAGGGGATCATAGCCATTACGGAGGGTAGAATCTATTGTAGCTAATATTTTTGATAAGGCCGCTTGGCTCTTTTTACTGCGCCCTTGGTTAAAAAAACTTCCTAAGCTTAGAATGCGCTTTTTTGCAATTTGAATTGCCCCATTAGATTTAAGAGTAAGGTTTTTGTTTTCATCATTTAATTCTTCTAAAAGTTTAGCAAATTTCTTAAAGATTGCTTGGTCTTCTTCTGATATAACTTTCTTCTTATCGCTAGGTGGCAAAGTCTCTTCTTTGTTGATTTCAGATTGATCTGCCTGTGTGAGAATTTTACCTGTCGGATTTTCTAATTCTCCTGTAGTTTGTAAATCTAAAGTGAGTAATTCCTCTTCGAACGTATGGAACGTTTTTTCTTCTTCTACACCTAGTGAGGTAAAGGATTTATCTGCTTCCTGAGAAGCTGTTTCAGCTATTTTTTCCTTCTGAGAAGAATCTGCTCGGGGGGGAAGGGGAGGGAGGGGTCTAAAAACTCTTTCTTGTTTTTGCATTTCGCTGGTTACCTGCTTTTTAATATTTTCTGAATACATCGCTGTAGAAGCAGGCCCCATGCTTCCAGCTTTTTTGTCTAATTTTCCCTGTTTATTCCATGCCTGTACAGTTTTTTCGTACAATTCTTTTTGCTTTATTAAACGCTTTAAGCCCGGTTTATCTCCTCTCTCACTTAACAGCTTTTCAAGGGTATTAAAATATTTAGAATCGACTTTATTAGTTTTTTGATTTGCATAATGTTTAGTCGCTGTTAATAAGTTGCTTTCAGCCATACGCTCAAAGCTCACTTGCTTGAGTTCTTTTTCTTTTCCTAAGCCCAATCCTATGGCTAAGCTAGCTGCTTTTTTAATTTTTTCCGAACTAAAAGAAGCTAAACGTTTTTGCTGATCTTCAGGAGATTTGCAATCAGCAAGTGAGACCACAAATTTTAGTTTAATTCCTTGAAGCTTAATATCTTTAATAGCTGATTTGCCATCAGCCGCTAAGGTAAAACCATTGAGTTTAGGAGGAATATCATGTTGAGAAGATGCCATAGGGTTTAACAATTTAGAGAATATGGGAACTGACATAGAATTTCTCCCTACTTAATTATATCTTATATATAAATCTATTTATAATTATAATTATATTATTAATTATATAATCATTAATATTAAAATTTTTATTTTTTAATTTATTAAATAAAGCCAGGTTTGAATGGCTATGATTTATTTTTTAATGAAGGAGTAGCAGGAAGTATGCCAAATAAAGGAGGGTTAGAAAGGAAATGATGAAATAGGTAGATTATAGGTGAAAAATATTGCAGGTTATAGCAAGTTAAGAATAATGGGAGAGTATCTTATATGCATATCGCCTTTCTTTCTAACTATAACCTTTACGAATCTAAACGCTACTTTTGTGCCCGTTTTGCCGAAGCTTTTAATCGTCTAGGCATTGAAACAAGCATCATCGATTATCATACCTTGCAGCAGCAGCGCATGGAATTTATAAGAGCAAGTAATCCGCAGGAAACCGTTTTTACCTGCTCATTTAATTCCATGATTTCAGAGGATGGCAAATATATTTCAGATCATACGGGCGTTCCTCATCTCGCCTTCTTTGTCGATCCTGCCTACAATTATAGAGATGTACTTAAAAGTAAAAATACTATCATTACCTGTGTAGACCATGGGGATTGCGAATATATTTATTCTAAAAATTTCTCGAAAACTTTTTTTCTTGCCCATGCTGTAGAAAGGGAATTGGAACCTGCCATGAACCAAGAAAGGCCCTATGAGGTGGTCTTTTTAGGCAGTTGTTATGATCATGAAAACTTGCGTGCTTACTGGCGTCAGACAATGGAAAAAAATGATATAGAAATCATAGAAAAGGCGATTGAAATAGTGTTAAGCGACAATAAGACTTCCGTTTATCCAGCGATTAAAAAAATAGTGCAAGAGGAAGCCTGTTTTTGTGAAAATGAGAGCGAATTAGAAGATAAAATTATTCATTATGCTTATTATGTCGATAACTATATGCGAGGAAAAGATCGTACAGAGCTTATTCTCTCTATAAAAAATGCGCAGGTACATGTCTTTGGAGATCTTTGTTGGCGTCGTGAAAAGCCCATATTAGGATGGGAATATAGCCTAAGAACCATGCAAAATGTGACCATTCATCCGGCTGTTAATTATGAAAAAGGCCTAGAGATCCTTAAGCAAAGCAAAATATGCTTAAATAGTATGCCTTTTTTTAAAAATGGTACGCATGAACGAATTTTTAACGGCTTGGCTTGCGGAGCTCTACCTATTACCAGTGATAATCTATGGATCAGAAGAAATTTTGAACATGCAGAAAACATTCTTATCTATTCGCCGCATAAATGGGCGGAGGTCGACACCTGGGTAGAAGAATATTTGAAAAAACCTTTAAAACGTAAAGAAGTTATCGCTAAAGGACGTGAAAAAGTGATGAAGGAACATACTTGGGATGTACGAGCTCAACAGCTATTTGATGGTTTTGAAAACCTCCCTCAAATAGAGGAAGGATAAGGAATGCCTGTGGGAGCCTATCTATTGGCTCATAATGCTTAAAGCAACTAAAGCAGCGGTATCGGTACGCAAGATATTGGGATGAAGTTTCACACCCTGAGCACCCATTTGCCCTAATCGTTCAGTTTCTGCTGCAGTAAAGCCCGCTTCAGGGCCTATAAAAAAAAGGGCCTCCTTTCCAGGAGAATGAATGTGCCAAAAGAAAGGGGCTGTCTCTCGTACATCTCCAAAGAAAGCAGGGATTTTTAATAGGTCCCATTGATGAAGTGCAGGCTTAATGACTAATGACGGAAGGTAGAGACGCCCACATTGCTTCATAGCGGCAATCATTAAACTTTCCATGCGTTTCAATTGATGCTCATTAAGAGATTTTCGTTCACTATTTTGGCCGGGAAATAGCCAGATTTGAGTAGCTCCCAATTCAGTGCTTTTTTCAATGATAAAATCTAAGCGATTAAGCCGAGGTAATCCTTGAGCTAGAATTAATTCAGAGCTAGTTTTTTCTTGCTGAGTGAAAGACTCGATAATAAATGTAGCCTGTTTTTTCTCCCGCTGCTTTAAAACTCCTATCGCAAGAGTTCCTGCGCCATTAACAAATTCAGCTTGTTCACCTTCTTCTAAGCGCATGACATGCGCTAGATGATGAAATTCATTACCCTCTAAGATAACTTCCTGGCCAGCCTGTAGCCTGGAGCAAAGATAAAAACGTGTGGAAGGCATAATTAGCTTTTGACCTTAATAAATTTGTCTTCCCAATAGCTGTCAATCTGTAACTTTTGGTCGGGGGAGGAGTATAAAGTTAATTTCTGTAAATAATCGCGGAAACGTTTGCGAAGCAAGGTTTCTTGGTGTTGAGGGGAGAGAGCAATATCGGGGTTATACAGAGATTTTAGCAGATCGCCCATGAAATAGGCGACATAGGTATTTTCTAAATCTTCAGCAGCTACAACCTCCAAACTCCACAGTAACGTTTCTCGTTCATTTTTGGGGGCAGCACTAATAACAATTTCCATATTAGGTTTGATAATCTCCACAAACAGGCTACTGACGTTTTTGGTGAATATTTTTTGATTAAAAATGGTGGCCCCATGCCTTTCTTTTACTCTATCACTAATTGCTAAAGTACATGTTTGAGGATTGATCTCTTCTAAGCTTTTTAAAGGATAAAATATGCGAATGGGAATTTCTTTATCGATGGAAATAAATTCATTTCTTAAAAAATCGATACGTAAATGTTGAGCTTCTGGGTCATTAATTTCTTCTAGACTATTATTATGGAAAGGAATAGCCACTTCTTTCCAATGATTAGGAATATGGAAGCTAATTTCATCATTTTGGGCATTCAGATGAGCACTGTGAATAGCATCTAATTCTGCTTTAGTAATTTCATTTAAGTCAAAGACAACTTCTAAGCCACGTATTTTCAAACTTTGAATAGCCTCTTCAGGACCGCTTAGCGTTTGCATAAGCTTTTGAGGCCATATATCGAGAAGTTCATAGCCAGGAGGGCTGTTTCCGATCGGAGGGAGAATGGTAATAGGTATCTTTGCCGTGATAAGGCGACTCATTTTAATAATAAACTCAGGATGCTCGACATTAGAGATGCTATGGGCAAGATCAATATCAGGACTTAAGCTAATTAAATTTTTTTAGTGATGAGTAGCACCCACTCGTCCCGATCAATGCTTGAGGAGTCTATTAAGACTTCTAAATCACCTGGCTCTAATTCACGAATAACATTTTTTCTACCGCTTAAAGTGAGAGCAATGCGTTTATTTAAAATACCATTAGGTAATAAACCCTGAATCGTCTTATCAGCGGGCAAATTAATAATTCTTATGGGTACGCCCAAGATCGTTTTGGTGGCAGTTATAGAATAGTTTACGCATAGCCATAGGATAACTGCTAATGCAACCGCTACTATTTTACGTTGCCAATTCTCTAAGAATATCTTATAAATTAACGTTTCCATGTTTTTAAGCGTCCTATCGCATCAAAGCTGGATTGAATAGTAGTCTTGGGAGGCGTAAATATGCTGCGCATAATGCCTTTAAAGCGATCAATCTTGACACCTCTAGTCATTATTCCATCTCTTGCTATAGCTACCTTACCTGTTTCTTCTGAGATGACTATGATTAGCGCATCTGTATGCTGGCTTGTTCCTAATCCTGCACGGTGACGTGTGCCCATAGATTTTGACAACTGCGAACTATCGTCTGCTAAAGGAAGAATGGTTGCTGCTGAGAGAATAGTGGTACCTCGAATAATGACAGCTCCATCATGTAAAGGGGTCGTCTTAATAAAAATGGATTCTAATAACTCAGATGAAAAATTGGCGTTCATAATGACAGCTTTATTGGCATATTCATCTAAAGAATCTTGATTTTCAAGGACAAGTAAAGCTCCTACACGTTTCTCAGAAAGACGATAAATGGATTGAGCCATACTATCCAAGAATTTATCAAACTCTGTGACTTCGCGATATTTTTTTCCTTTGACGCTTAGCATGGAAAGTGCCAGACGTAGTTCTGGTTGAAAGATTATTAATAGAGCTACTACCGCCACGCTAACAAAATAATGAATAAGCTTTTCAATCACAGGAAGATGCAGCCAAATTGATAAGGCATAAATACAAGCAACTGCTAACAGACCAAATAAAAGATCCATCGTGCGCGTATTCCAAAAAAAAGAGAGTAAATAGTAGACCACGACGGCAATTACAGCAATTTCAATAGCAGGAATAAACCAACTTAGTATATGCATAGCTTTATTTACTTATTATAAACACTTAATAAATCAATGATATCGCGGTGTGCTTGGATATCATGCACACGAATAAAATCTACATGGGAAAGGATGGCAACCGAATTGATTGCTAAGGTTGCGGGTAATAGCTCATCTGTCGATTTGTTAAGTATCTTGCCCATGAAAGACTTTCGCGAAACTCCAATTAAGACAGGAAATCCTAGCTTCTTAAGCTCTGCCAGATTGTGTATGATTTCAAGATTATGGGCAACGGTTTTTCCAAAGCCAATGCCTGGGTCTAAGACAATATTATGCTCTTTAACTCCCGACTGAATTAATGTATTGATAATATCAGAGAACCAATATTTTAAATAATCGACAATAGATGCTTCATAACCAGGAGCTTTTTGCATGGTTTGGGGAGTGCCTTGCATATGCATGACACATAATTTTACTCCTGCGGAAGCCGCTATTTCACGCATAGCTGAATCGCGAAAGCCTCCTACATCGTTTATCCAGGTAGCTCCCTCTTCGATGGCTTTGGCAGCCACTTGAGGTTTCATAGTATCAATAGAAATAGGGATAGATAGCTCTTGTTTTAGACGTCGAATCAGGGGAATTACTCTTTTTATTTCCTCTTCTAAGGAAACTGCAGGAGCTCCTGGACGCGTAGATTCACCTCCCACATCTAAGATGTCGGCCCCTTCAGCTAGCATCTGATGTCCTCGTGCCACCGCTGCAGTCATCTCAAAAAAACGACTTTTATCATAAAATGAATCAGGGGTAGCATTCAAAATGCCCATGAGTTGTGTTTTGCTCATTCTATTCCCTCAGTAAAATTTATAAAAGCATACAACATTAGGTTTTTTATTTAATGAAAATTTTTATTTCATTAAGCTGAGCTTATCTTAAAAAAAAGCAAAGGTTTATAAATGAATGTAGAAATACTAGCGCGGTTCCAATTTGCTCTGACCATTATGTTTCATTATATTTACCCCCCTCTAAGTATTGGCATAGGCCTTATACTAGTTATTATGGAAGGGATTTATATAAAAACTAAAAATCCTATCTATTTGGAAATGGCCAAATTTTGGACTAAAGTCTTTGCTTTAACTTTTGCTATGGGGGTAGCTACCGGAATAGTGATGGAATTTGAATTTGGCACAAATTGGGCCAATTATTCACGTTTTGTGGGAGATGTATTTGGGAGTGCCCTTGCGGCAGAAGGAGTTTTTGCCTTCTTTTTAGAATCAGGTTTTTTAGCTTTGCTTCTTTTTGGTTGGAACCGTGTAAGTCCGCGTATGCATTATTTTGCTACTTGGATGGTCTGTTTGGGTGCTCATTTTAGTGCTATTTGGATTGTAGTGGCCAATTCCTGGATGCAGACTCCTGCTGGATTTGTGATTGAGGGAGAGGGAATCAAAGCGCGGGCAGTGATTACCGATTTTTGGGCGATGGTTTTTAATCCCTCTTCTATGACTCGCTTATTTCATACTATTATTGGATGCTGGCTGGCAGGAGCTTTTTTGGTGATTAGCTTAGCCGCTTATTATATTTTAAAGAATCGCCATCATGAATTTGCTAAAAATTCTTTAAAGATTGGCTTGAGTGTGGCGCTGGTTGCCTGCATTTTACAATTAATAACAGGGGATACGAGCGCTCGTATAATTGCTAAATATCAGCCCGCTAAGTTGGCCGCGATAGAAGGCCTTTACAGGACTCAAAAAGGGGCACCTTTATCTATTTGGGGCATTCCCAATTCCGAGACCCAAACCTTAGATTATGGTTTTAAAATTCCTTATCTACTAAGCTTTTTAACTTTTCGTGATTTTAATGCTGAGGTGAAAGGCTTAGACATTATTCCCCGCGAAGATTGGCCCCGCGTATCTGTAGTTTTTCAAACTTATCATCTTATGATAGCCACTTGGGCTTGTATGATAATGACTACTTTATTAACTATTTATTTGTGGCGTAAAGGAAGCTTATTTCAGAAAAAATGGATGCTCCGTCTTCTGGTAGCATCTTCTTTTTTTCCTCAAATTGGTAACCAGGCAGGATGGGTAACGGCTGAGATGGGAAGATATCCTTGGATTGTGCAGGGCTTGCTTAGAATTTCTGAGGGTCTTTCTAAATCTGTGGTAGCTGAGCAAGTATTAGGTTCGATCATTCTGTTTGGTATTGTTTATACCTTGTTATTTATTCTATTTGTTTACATGCTCAATGAAAAGTTTAAAGAGGGTCCTATGGACCCCGCGGTTGGAGATGTCTCTACTCTCTATCATCAGCAATATGTGCTTGTCCAAGACGTTTTTACCCAAGATAAGGAAAAGGAATGATTGCTTTAGAAAATTTACAAGTTATATGGTTCATGGTTTTTGTTATTCTTTTAACTGGCTATGCTATTTTAGATGGATTTGATTTAGGTGTAGGAATGATGCATCTATGGGGCGCGAATGATTACGAGCGACGCATCATTCTCAATTCCATAGCTCCAGTGTGGGATGGAAATGGAGTTTGGCTAGTGACCGCAGGTGGAGCTCTTTTTGCCGGCTTTCCACAAGTTTATGCCACTTTATGTTCAGCCTTTTACACTCCTATTATGATCTTGCTTACAGGGCTAATTTTCCGTGCCGTCGCTATCGAATTTCGTAGTAAGCAACCTATGGCATGGTGGCGTTGGACATGGGACAGCATGTTTACTCTAGCTAGTGTCATTATTTCTTTAACTTTAGGAATAACTATAGGCAATCTGATTGTAGGAATTCCTTTAGATGAGAACGGAGAGTTTATAGGCACATTTCAGACATTATTGCATCCTTATGCTCTTTTGGTAGGCATGATGACACTAGCATTATTTATGATGCATGGAGCTATTTATTTGGTGATGAAAACAGAAGGGTCCTTGCACGATAGACTTCGTCAAAAGGTCAATCCTGCGATCATTTTCTTTATAATTCTTTATGCTATTGCTACCGTGGCTACTTTAATTTATTTTCCTCATATGGCTGAAAGCGTTAAGAATCGTAAAGATCTTTTTATCATTGCCGTTATCAATATGCTTTTGATTGCCAATATCCCTAGAGAAATTTCCAAAGGGCGTGACGGTTGGGCTTTCCTTTCTTCTTGTGGAAATATAATATGCTTAATGGGTCTGTATGGAGCGGGTACCTATCCAGCAGTAGTGCGCGCTGTTAACGACCCGCAGGCTTTAAGTTTAACCATTTATAACTCTTCGTCTTCAGCAAAAACCTTAGAGATTTTATTATTAATAGCGGTTATAGGAGTTCCTCTAGTGATAGCTTACACCATTGTTATTTATAAAGTTTTCTATGGTAAAGTAAAGCTAGATCCTACAAGTTACTAAAAGATTTAAATGACTATTTTTCATTAATATCATAATCATCCATAGGTTCTTCTATTTTCAAGCTGGCACGTACTTCTCGCATAATAAAAAAAGTGCCACAAATAATTAAAACTTGTCGATTTTGCTTGGCAAGAAGCAGGGCTTTTTGAGTGGTATAAGAAATAGTAGCGTCAATGGAGATAGAGCTTAAAGGAAAGTGATGCTCGATCATTTTTTGGTAGAGGGCACCAACCTCTATGCTGCGACCATTAGAAGCTTCTACCAAATGAAAGTGCTCTCCATATTCTTTAAGAACTCTTAAGCAACCCTCTACGTCTTTAGTCTTGGATAAACCAAACATAATTCGTAGGGGCATGTGTGGGTGCTTTTGCCTAATGGCCTTAAAAAGATGAATGAGGCCGTCAGGATTATGTCCTACGTCAAGAAGTGTAGGGGGGGCCTGGCAGACAAGCTCAAGACGGCAAGCCGGCAATGCTTTAAGGCCTAGCTGCAGAGAACTTTCAGAGACAGCAAGTGTTTGCAAAGCTGCCCTAGCAATCGCGCTATTTTCCTCATCAAAATTACTAAAATTACCTGCTACTTGAGTTAAAGGGCTATTTTGCAGCTTGGCGATCTCTTCAATAACAGGCCTAGGAACGCGTGGGCCAATGATAACAGGGATTCCAGGCTTAATAATTCCCGCTTTTTCCTTAGCAATTTCCTCGACCGTTTGGCCTAAATACTCTGTATGTTCAAGGCTAATAGAGGTAATAATAGAGAGCCTAGGGATAACAATATTGGTGGCATCTAGTCGGCCTCCTAATCCAGCTTCTAAGACAGCATATTCTACCTTTTTCTGGGCAAAATAAGCCAAAGCTAGAGCAGTGGTGATTTCAAAAAAGGTGGCAGGGATTTGCTCGTTTGCAATTTTTGTAAATATTTTGTCTAGAAGGGTTTTAGTGGTCTCTTCATCAATAAGCTGGCTATTAATTTTTACTCTTTCACGGAAAGTTGAAATATGAGGAGAGGTAAATAGACCTACACGGTACCCTTCAGCTTCTAAAGCTTTAGCTATTTTTGTAGTTACCGAGCCTTTGCCATTAGATCCTGCTACATGGATGCATTGATAGTGGCGGGTAGGAAAGTCTAAAACCCTCTGTAGCCTACACATATTATTTAACCCCAGTTTCATTCCTCCATGTTTATTAATGCTAAAAAGCTTTTTAATTAATTCTTTATAGGAGGAGAAATTGGTAGCCATTAATTTAAGGAAACTTTATCAAAATGTTCTTTTAGGATATCAAAATGATCTTTGGCAACCCAGGAAGAGCCTAAAGGTATATGGGGTTTAAGGGCACCATGATAATCTGAGCCGCCAGTAATCAACCATTTGCGATGTTTAGCTATTTTAAGCCAACGCTTATGAGCTTCTTGATGGAATTTAGCGTAATAACATTCTATTCCATCAAAATTCATCTCCAAAAGCTTTTTTAAAGTGGGGGGATGATCCACAAGATGAGGATGGGCAATGATAGCCAGCCCTTTGGCTTGATGAATAATGTTAATGGTATCTTCCAATGTAAAATATTCACCGGGGGCATAGCAGCTTTTTCCTTCACCTAAATACTTATTAAAAGCCTCAGGGATAGAATGAATATAGCCTTTTTTAAGCATAGCTAAAGCAATATGAGGCCTGCCTATCGTTCTGCTAGCATTTAAAACTTTGCCTGCAATAGCTGCTAACACATCTTCTTCCTCTAAAGGGAATCCATGGGCGGCAAGTTTTTTTAAAATTTCGCGATTGCGATGAAGGCGCCTTTCCACATGTTTTTTACAAAAATCTTTAATAATAGGGCTATCGATGGGAAAAGAATAGGCTAAAACATGCACGCTTACCTCTCCTTGAAAAGAAGAAAATTCTACGCCCGGGATTATTTCCATGCCTAGCTGTTGTGCTAGAGGCAGGACTTGGCTATATGCATCAATAGTATCATGATCAGTAATGGATAAGCCGGATAAGCCTAGTTCTGCGGCCATTCTAATGACATCTTCCGGTGAAGAGGTTCCATCAGAACAAGTAGTATGACAATGAAGATCTGCTCTAAACTCTTTCATGCGCGTTCCACTTCATAAGGAATATAGCGTACTTCACTTTCCAACTCGATCTTGCAATGAATTTTTACCTGTTCTTTTATGTGCTCAATAAGTTTTAAAACTTCTTGAGAGGTGGCATTATCCGTATTAACGATGAAATTAGCATGAATTTCAGAAACTTTCGCTCCCCCCAGCTGGATACCTTTTAAACCAGCTTTTTCTATTAGAGCCCCCGCATAATGGCAATCAGGGTTGCGAAAAATACATCCTGCTGATTTATTGCTGTAAGGCTGCGTTTGCTTACGATAACTAATGATTTCTATTTGCTTTTGACGCGCCTGGGCTGAAGGGTTTAATTGAAAAGTAGCCCCTACAATTGCTCCTCGCATTGATTGGAAGATTGAGGTGCGATAAGCATAAGTGAGTTCTTCTTTGCAAAAAGTTTTTAATTCTCCCTGCTGATTGATAAAATCCACGGATTTTAAAGAATCATGAGTCTCTTTTCCATTTGCACCTGCATTCATATAAACAGCACCACCTACGCTGCCAGGTATGCCAGAGGCAAATTCTAGGCCTGACCAGCCCTCTCTAGCAGTTTGGGAACCCAGTAATGAGAAATTATAGCCCGCACCTACATGAAAGATTCCCTCTGGCTGTTGATGTTTAAAATCAATCTTATTGTGAATCACAAGGCCTGCAAATCCACGATCATCAAAGAGGCAGTTAGATCCTTTCCCTAAAATAAAAAAAGGAAGACGACGGGTATGGCAATAAATAAGGGTTGCTTGCATCTCTTCAATCGTATGGACTTCTCGATAATACTGGGCGGCACCTCCAATTCCGAAGGTGCATACGCTTTTTAGTAGCTTGTTATTCTGAAGCTTTGAAGATAGCTTATCATCATTCACGGTATCATTCCTCAGCCATTTCTTTTTCTAAAGGAAGGCTGCTAGATTTTTCCTCGCTTTGAGTCATTTCTTCAATAGTTTTATAGATTTTTTGAAGGTCTATTTCTTCACCAGCTCGTGCTTTGTACAAAGTATCTAAAACGGCATTAACAAAATTTGCTGATTCAGGAGTACTAAATTTTCTTGACATTCTGACTGCTTCGCTTATAGCAACCTTAGGGGGAATATTGCTTGCAAAGAAAAGTTCATAAACTCCTAGGCGCAAAATATTACGCTCGACAGTTTGAATACGATCAAATGCATAAGAAAAAGAAGCACCTGCAATCATTCCATCAATTTCCTCTTGGATAGCTTGTATTTCCTCCACTTTCTGTTGAGCCATAATAACCGAAGCGCGAGAAACGGCTAACTCTTTCATCATTAGCTCAATCATATCTTGTTGATGAGCTTTTCCAATATCATAGCTGTATAGCATCTGAAAAATAATTTCACGTAATTTTTGTAGGGGAAGAGCCATTGCAGTTTCCTTTTTGAGATTAAGTCTACAAGATTAGCTCATAAACATCAATTGCATCACTAAGAATATCTCTGCCCTAAATGTTCGTGATTCTCTTAAAATAGAGGCTATTAAGTTTAAAGCTACGCGAGCAAAAGATTATCCTTGTGGCTAGGGTGACTAAAAATATTCCTTTCCCATTTTATGTAGGCTTAACGCGGCTTGTTTGTCTCATTTCCTGATAGGATTGCTCAAAATTGATCGTTAAAGGATGCAGGCACCCTTGCTTTAATTTAATATAGAGTTTCTAGCCACCCTCATAAGCAGTTTTTTACTCGCTGAGGAGAAAAAAATTGAAGGGAGAAGAAATAGAATTTAGCTATTAAAAGCGAATAAATTTGAATAATACTTGATTTATGAGATCTTCCTTGTTATGCTATTTACTTCTTAGGGGCAATAGCTCAGTTGGTTAGAGCAACGGACTCATAACCCGTTGGTCCCTGGTTCAAGTCCAGGTTGCCCCACTTTTTATAAAATTTTGAGATACAGTGCTTAAAGTTTATGATGATTACCATTCAATCATTAAAACCCAAACCACTAAAATGGGTCGTGGCACACAGGTGGCACACTAAGACTCTATACATCTCAGCAAATCACAGCAATTATCATCACAGTGATCTTGTCACTGCTCACGCTAACCATCCAAAATGGAGCATGAGCTAGATGGCAACGATTCAAAAACGTCCCCAAAAAATGGAGCCCTCAGCTATAGAGTAATGAGCAGTCAAAGCGATGGCTTTCCTCCAAAAGAAGAGGCCAAGCATTGGGCCAAACTAGAAGAAGCACGTAGGCGATAAGGTTATGGTCCTTTTAGCGTAAACAATGGTAAACGGACTCTTGCCGATCTTGTCGATCGATATGTCACTATTATCCTTCCCACAAAACCTAAAGATGCTAGAAACATGAAACGTCATCTTGACTGGTGTCGTAATAAAATCGGCAAGTACGGTCTAACCAAAATTTCGCCTGATTTAATCGCACACTGCAGACAAGAATTAGTTGAAGGCATAACATCCAAGAAAACTAAACGCTCATATTCAACTGTCAACCGCTATTTGGCGAGTCTATCTACCGTGTTCACCTATGAAGTTAAGGCATGTGGGTGTTGAACACATGGATGATTTTATCAGTTTTAAGGTCTTTTAACTGCACCATTGAGAGCAGATAGTCAATTTGACTTGATAAAAGCTCAAAGCGATCTGTGCGATAAAATATCCCGTAGCTTTCTCCATCTTCATCTTTCTCCCCAGGGAAAAAAGAAAAATCATCCCCAATCAGATTCACGATTTCTTGAACTTGCGTTGGGTAAAGTTCTTGAGTATTGATAATATCAGGTCGCATTTCATGAATAAGCTCTACAATGCGTGGTAAGCGATTTGGCCAGCGATTTTCTTCGTCAAGATTATGGTCGTAAAGATTAAAAAGCACATTGTAGGTAACAAGTCTGATCATTTCTTCTTTTTTCTAAAGCATTGTCAATCTCACTAAACTGCTGTTTAGTAAACTTTTGTGAAGGCAAGTTCTCAATACATCCAAATCTTTCCATCGCAGGAATAACGGAATTTTCGACTGCATCTGCAAAAACTGTTGTTAAAATAAAAAAAGAAAATATAATTTTTGTTGCTATTTGCTTCATAAATTAATTTTTTGAATACAGAAAGAGATGTTTTATCAGACTATTAATTAATAATCAATTTATTAAAATTGATTTCATAATTAACTAAACTAATAAAAATTTGTTTAAAATTTTCTGTAATTCCTTGACGTGTAAAGATTTCTATGACACAATCAGTAACTTATTGTCACAAGTTGAGGTCTATCATGTCTTTTACTCCCAAGTTCAATATCACGAATAATATCACAGCCGCTCTTGTGAAAATCGAACGTACAAGAGGATTTTTAGAGGCTGCGAGACTATCTGATGAGTGGATTGCTAAAATGCAGGCAAAAACGCTAATTCTAGAAGCTCATTATACTACCCACATTGAAGGAACTCACTTAACTTTAGATCAATCTGAACAGCTTTTGACAGGACATAAAATAGAAAATGCAGACCCTGAAGATGTTCGAGAGCTTTTGAATTATAGAAAAGCTTTCGATTTGGTCGCAGACTACTTAGGTAGCGGAGAACCAATAAGAGAAGGGTTAATTCGTGAAATTCATAAAAAGCTTGTTGAAGGTGTCCGTGGGAATTCCGCTACCCCAGGTGAATATAGAAAGATACAAAATTATGTAGCCAATTCTAAAACGAAGGAAATTATTTATACACCGCCGCCAGCCTTCCAAGTACCACTCATGATGTCTGAATTAGTAAAGTGGCTTAAAATAGAGCAAGAAATTAACCCTGTGCTTGTTGCTGGAATAGCTCAATTTCAGCTCGTGCATATTCATCCCTTTTTAGACGGCAATGGTCGATCAGCACGTTTGCTTTCCACGCTTTATCTTTACAAAACAGGTTATGATTTTAAGCGTCTTTTTACAATTAGCGAATATTATGATAGAGATCGTTCCAATTACTATAAAGCGATTCAGTCGGTACGTGAAAATAATATGGATATGACAATGTGGTTAGAATATTTTGTTAATGGATTAGCGACTCAGTTGCAAGAAGTGCAAAATCGCGGTCAAGAAGTGATGAAATTAGATATTCTCAGCATACAACACAACCTTTCTAAGAGAGAAAAAGAAGCCATTGAACGGGCCCTAGATCAAAAAGGCTTGTCTATTAAAGAGTTTCAGCTCCTTTTTCCAGAAACAAGTAAAAGGACTCTCCAGCGAGAGTTAAAACATTTGCTTGAACTAGGACTTCTAAAGGTAGAAGGTGCGACAAATGATCGGCGCTATAGGGTAAACTTGTGACAAATTCATGTCGCAACTTGTGACAAACTTGTGACACAGCTTGTGACAAATTGGTATAAATAGCCAAAAGTGCATGGCACATTGGCGGCACAGTGCCATCTTATTTTCATCAACAAATTTCTGTAATTGACAATTGAACTTTAGCCTATACTCGTGCTATCCTTTTGCTGTGAGCAGTGAATAACTGTTGTGAAGTGTGGGAAGTCTGCGGACTCATAACCCGTTGGTCCCTGGTTCAAGTCCAGGTTGCCCCACTTTTTATAAAATTTTGAGATACAGTGCTTAAAGTTTACGATGATTACCATTCAATCATTAAAACCCAAACCACTAAAATGGGCCGTGGCACACAGGTAGCACACTAAGCTCTATATATCTCAGCAAATCACAGCAATTATCATCACAGTGATCTTGTCACTGCTCACGCTAACCATCCAAAAGGGAGCATGAGCTAGATTAGATGGCAACGATTCAAAAACGTCCCCAAAAAATGGAGCCCTCAGCTATAGAGTAATGATCCATCAAAGCGAGGGCTTTTCTCCTAAATCTAAAACCTTTCTTCCAAGGAAGAGGCCAAGCATCGGGCCAAAATAGAACAAGCACGTAGGCGATAAGGTTATGGCCCTACAGATAAAGAAAAAGGCAAGCAGACTCTGGCCGATCTTATTGCTCTCTACATAATAATTGTTCTTCCTACCAAGCCTAAAGGCGCTCGAAATATGCAGCGGCATCTTGCTTGGTGACATGATAAAATTGGCTAATATAGTGTACTAAAAATTTCACCTGATTTGATTGCTCAATGTTGTCAAGAGCTTGCTGAAAGGGCAACATCAAAGCACCTTAAACGCTCTGCTGCTACTGTCAATCGCTATTTGGCCACGCTTTCAGCTGGACATATGGTATTCGTGAATGCGGTTGGATGACTGATAACCCATGCTTACAAGTAACTAAATTCAAAGAATCAAAAGGAAGGGATAGAATTGTATCTTCTGATGAATGTCTTGCACTATTAGAAGAATGTATAAATAGCCGTAATGAACCTGGCCTGTTGTGCTTTTGGCCATTCTACAGGAATGAGATGAGGAGAGATTCTGGGATTAACATGGAATTGTATTAATTTTGATCGACAAGAGATCTACCTAAAAGAGACAAAGAATGGCAGACCTCGAATTATTTCTATAGTAGGAAAAGCTCC
>NZ_JRXI01000025.1:0-6943 GCF_000813645.1 Neochlamydia sp. TUME1
TGTATAAATAGCCGTAATGAACCTGGCCTGTTGTGCTTTTGGCCATTCTACAGGAATGAGATGAGGAGAGATTCTGGGATTAACATGGAATTGTATTAATTTTGATCGACAAGAGATCTACCTAAAAGAGACAAAGAATGGCAGACCTCGAATTATTTCTATAGTAGGAAAAGCTCTTGTACTTCTTCGATCCCATTATTCAAAAAGAAATGCCCTTACATCTTAGCACGAGGCAAGGATTCTATATTTAATCCTGAAAAGGGTTTAACGGCTTACTATTCGAATAGAAATACCTATTCAAGGTACTTTCATAGCGAAGCACCAATTAAGGATTACATCACCTTGCCGGGATTTTCTGTAAGCATGTACGTTCATATTAAGAATAATTTTGTCTCAATTTTTAGCGATTAATACCCTCTAAACAAATCGACACACTTATTGAAGTTCTTGCAATCAAGTGATTTTAGATCTCTGCGATTTTGTCTACTATAATTGAAGGAAATAATATGGCTTTGCTTCTTTCAAACCGATCAAATGGAATCCATTCTACCCAATAAGCACTTCCTCTCTCTTCATAAATCTGAAAACGATTTTTTTGTGTAGATTGTTTTATCTGAAAGCTTAATGAGAAAGGCAAAAATAATTTCGTGTCCTTTAATCCCATGATGTTCAAAAATGTTTTTGCAGACTATAGGTTCACCTGTAATGACGAGATTACATCCAAGCTCCTCATAAATTTCGCGCTTTAAAGCCTCTCCAGCACTTTCACTAAATTCAATACCACCTCCGATGGGGCACCATCCTTTTAAAACGCCATCATCATTAAGTACTTCGCAGACAAGCAATCGATTTTCGTGTTTTGCAAGGCCTATTACCTTGCCCCTAATCCTGTTATGAGACCTCTATTTTTCACTTGTTGGTAGATTAGAGATCGCATGAAGAGCAAATGGAGTTAATTCCTTTTGAAGGATGTCAGTGAGCCTAACCCAACGGTTTTCTTCTTGAGGCACTAAGCCTGGCTGTTTCTCCCAACCTAATATTTTATAAAGAAGGCCAACTTGATGGAATCCATATGAAACACCATTATTATCATAGTTACCAGTAGAGGTCGCTATACTTAAAAATTCTACCTTAGATATTGCTATAGAAGATTCTTCCAATAGCTCACGTTTAAGAGTTGCTTCTGGCGTTTCACCGAATTCAATGGCACCTCCAGGAAGTCCCCATAATCCCTCATAAGGTCCTGATTTCTTTTGAGTGAGGAGAATTTTGGAATCTTGAAATATAACTCCATAGGCTCCATGTCTAATGATTTGATTCATGTTATCTGATCTATCCTCTCCAACCAATGATTTGGATGATAAGCAATAGGAGTTGATTAAAAACAATATCTTTGAGAAATCCAATAAGGTCAATCATCTAACGCTCACTTGGTTTTATCATCCACATTAATACCTTTCAGCTGCTTCAATGGTACACCAAGTGTTTCTTTGTCTTTCCATTTCACTTGTACAAACTTATCGTATTCGCAGCTTTCTTCATCGTCCACGCCAACAATCTCAATAATTTCATCTATTTCCATCGGAAATGTACTGATTGATTGGATAAACTTAGCCTTAAAAGGTATAGTCATCGTATCTTGTAAATAGTAATACCTCGTTCCGACTCCTTGTAAGCATCTACGATAATTTCCAATTCAATGCGATCTTCAATTTTTTGATTAAATTCTTTAAATTTTTGTTTCCGTTTTTTTCTGATTTTTAATGAACCATTTCTACAGGCAACCTAGATTTTAGTGCACTGAAAGTGTGGTTATAAAAGGAATTTAACTGCTTTTTTCAAAAAAATCTTTATATAAACCTTCAATGGCGTCTCCAAATCCCCATCCCATATCTTGAGTTTGAACATGGATGTTTAAACAACGTTTTTGAAAATTTTCAAGGACTCCATACTCTTCCATGTCTTTCAGGGTCTTTTCAAACATACTTTCCATGCTATTATAGAATCGTTCGTCAATATCACCATAATCTAAGGTGCATTTAACCCCATATTCAACGTAAGTGAGCTGAAGATCAAGAATACTTAGATAATCAGCGCACACTTTTTTGAAATCGCTAATAGCTTTTCTTGCCACTGAATATTTAAGCTCAGGAAAACCCTTTTTAGGGCAAAACTGTTCTTCCAAAATTTTCTTGTATTTTTGCGCTATATCAGAGGGTGCATGAGGTTCTAAACGAGAATCATAGTATTCCCTTACAAAGTCAAAAGTTTTGTAAAGCGTCAAGATTTCATCTAGTAAGGAGTCTTGATCTTGTTTTTGCAGGTGTTCTTTTAATTTTTTTATTGTCATACATAAATCAGGTTTTGCTATTTAAAGAAAAAGACATTTTATCGAAAGAAAATTCCTGCGGCAACTACTTTTTTTTGCGATTTGCCAGATAATAAAATTTAATGGCACACTGGCGGCACAGTGCCATCTTATTTTCATCAATAAGTCTTAACACTTGGCATATGGCAATATCAATAAAAGAGTGGCTATCATCTTGGCATCAAAATTTGAGGCTATCTTGATTCAACAGTTTGCTACCGATCTCTGCTTTTACATTGCCACTGGAGGATCAACTCAGCCACTTGATTTTTATACTGATTATCTTATACGAAAAGCCTTACTTTTTCTGATTTGTCCTGATGTGGATGCTGCTGGGGCTAAATTTATTCGAAAGATCAAGGGCAACTATAAGCAATCGAAGCTTTGACCAGCCTCCTTAGGGAAAAGTCCAGGAGATGTCTTAAAAGACCACAAAATGGATTTATGCCAATGGATCTTGCAAGGTCTTTCCCGAAGCATTAAGGCCTCAACAGAAGATTGTGTCCCACACTTTTACATGCAAAAGCTGGGGAGGGCATCATTAGTGGATTTCGATCTTTGACATGACAAGCTGCATGCAATACACTTTAAGCCTATCCACGACGTCAGAAATAACCTTTTCTCTTAAACGATCGAGTTCAGCTTTGAATAATGGGTCTTTCAGCCATTTGAATAGGGTTGCAAGTCAAATACCTGCTTTCTGAGCAGCTTCCTTAACCGTGCGACAAGAGAGAAGATAAGTCGTAATCTTTTTTTAGCGAGCATTTAGTTCAGCGTTGCATTTCATAGCACATCACTCACATAATTAGAATAGTTTATTGTCATTTTAGCACAAGAAATCATCCATTTACAAGCGTTTGAGCATATATCTAGAATGGAATTATACAAAAAATTTCCAGCAGATCTCTCAAGAGAAAGCATCAACCGCCTACGGGCAAATACCCCCTTTAATCCTATACAACATATCAATTGGAGGCAAGCAGGCAGCTGTCTTTCAAAATTAGCGATACACTTCTCGTCTATGTCCAAGCTCAACAACCAAAATGATTAACACATCTTTCTTAATGGAGTAGACAACGCGATAATCACCGGAACGTATGCGATACAGAGGAGTTTTCTGGCCGTGCAATTTAATGCTTCCTGAAGGCATCGGATCATCTACTAATATATCGATTTTTTCCAGGATTCTTAAACGATCTTTCTTTGGAACTTTTTTGAGAAACTTCTCCGCACTTTCTGAGATTTCGACTTCGTATCTCACATTAAACGCTCTCTAGCCTTCTTCCATGAAGATGTTTTTTCCTCACCGGATTCAATTCTTTTTAGAGTTTGATGAGCTTTTTCAGCGAGCCACTCATCTTCGAGTTTTTCCATCTTCTCAAAGGTCGCAAGAAGCATGAATTGACGCATGGTTACCCCTAATTTAGCGCAAGCCATCTTCAAATAGGCATGCTCGTTGGGATCCATGTCCAAAGTTAAACGGGCTTTATGTGGATTAGCCATAAATCACCTCCTAAATTTATTGTACAGAAATACAGAAAACTGTGCAATTAATTAATTATTTATATTTGTTATTTATTATTAAATATGATGTATTTATGCTTTTATAAGATTGAGAAGGTTATATGAAAATTTACGGTAATGACTGATAATTTAGGATTTATGCTCAGGAAAGAGGCATCTGTGGAAATAATGATGTTTTAAAAGGAATTAAAAGTACTATTTATTGTTATGATATGTCATTTTTTGGAACTTCAAACTACTCGAAAGTTATTGAGCCTACCTTATACATTCACATTCCTAAAACTGCTTGGAATACATTTACAGGAAAATTAAGAGAGTATTACTTTCTTTGGCGCTGGAAAACTGCCTATTTAGATCAAGAAGATGGGGCTCAACCTCGTAAAATTTTAATATGTACTTCTGTTCGAGATAGCAAAATATCAGATCGTCTCAATAAATTGATTGGCAAATCATGGTGTATTACAAATTTAATCAACCGTGATAGCTATCATGAAATCTTTAGGAAAGAGTTTCTTAGCCTTTCAGGACAAAATGAACCAGGGGTTACTAAAACAACTCATACTCTAGGAGAGACTGTAGGAACTTATTTGAGAGGCGGTTCAGATCTATTCTGTTATATTTATCGCCAACGAAGCTTTTTTTCATTATGTAGATATCACTTGTTAAAAAATTTCTTAGATTATTGGAAAGAAATATCTATTCAGGTAGGACAAATATCAGAAAAAATCGTAATTAAGAAATTCGATGAAGCAGCTATTTCTCGTAGCGGATTAGAGGTATAATTTCCTCAAAGTTCTTACTTGTCCTATTCGTTAAATAAAACTTCACGGTTCACTAGCGGTTCACTGACATGTAGGTTTTCCCAGAAAAATCCCGCAAAATTCAATAGCTTTTTGGTCTTAAATCCTTTACATAGTGCTCCTAGCGGCTGATTGATATCGGATATGTCGGTATTCTCCCGCCCTTATCACCCGTTGGTCCCTGATTCAAGTCCAGGTTGCCCCGCTTTTTAATTCCGCTAAGCATGATAACATAGTTTGCTTAAAGTTAGGTGGAGAAAGATAATCTCTTAAGGGCTTTTCTTTAGAGATTAATATTACAGATTATATTGTTGTGATAATTTTTGCTAATAAGAGTAGATTTAATTTATTATTTATTGTACTATTAAACATTTAGTAAATTAAATTAAAACAAAAGAGTCTTTTATAGACCAAAATGGAAGGTAAAAAATGACCCCAACTTTTTTTGACTTTTTCAAGTCATTTTATTATTCGAACACTTATGTGCCCTCAGTAGATCTCAGTGAGCAAAGGTTATCAAGACATTTATTGGAAAATGAAGACAACAAAGCTGCAGCAACTGCGCAGCGATTAATATCTGACCCTGAGGTCCAGCAAATTCTTTCTAAACCACTAGTTTATGATCGTGAAAAAATTACAGAAAAAAATCAAATATTAACAAGGCATGGATTTAATCTGTTAAGCGATAAACCTTTCTTAGATGTTGATACTCTGCAAAGAATTCGATTTTATAGTGTTATTGAACATGATGAATTAGATGGATGGATAATCAAATCAGGAGCTAGCCGGGTTCCAAAAGATCAATTGAATATTGGGCCAATGAATGATAGAAACGAAATGGCTTTTTTCATCAATGAAGAAAGTATACTACGAATAGAAATGGGAAAGCGGATTCAAAAAGTCGCCAGAGAAGCAAACATTGATATAGTTCTTCCAAGGAAAAAATTGGTTGCCTATGCAAATTTGGACGGAGTAACAGAACTTAACAGGAAGTATTGTGTAGTTTGTGAAAAAATCAATATTTTAAGTGTTGAAGATACGGTTCAAGCTATCAAAGAGATGGATGCAGAACATCAAAGGGAAATAGCAAGGAAAATATCCACTATAGTACAAAAGGCTGGTTTTGTAGACGCCTCCTTTGACAATATTCGTTTAACTCCCGCGGGAAAACTTGCTTTTATTGACACTGAGCCAGCTGGTTTAATGGTCGCAAAGAAACCAGGTTTATGGAATAAGCTTTTTGGCCCCAAAGGTGCCAGTGTTGAAAAATGTGCAAGAATTGGTTTGTTCACCCTCATGCATCAAACATCAAAGGTAATTAGGGGTACACACACAAGTAGACTCGATGCTAGGAATTGTGAACCAGGTTTGGAGGTTTTCCGCACTGAAGTACAAACTCACTATGAAAAGGCGACTTCTCCAAAATTATCAAAATGGAAGATCGCATTAAGTGTTGTTAGCGTTGGACTTATTCCACTTATCAATGCAATTATAGCTTTAGTAAAAACAAAGTTAACTAAACGAACATTCGAAAAGTTACAAGCAATTGATACTCTCTTTATGAGACAGGTTTTTGCATTAACCTTAAAATCTCCAGCTGAACAAAAACGTTTAGGGAAAGAATACCAAGAAAAAAGAACGCCTATTGCAAAGCAATTCTATGCTTATACGGAAGGTGTTCCTTGTAAAGTTGCTTTGGCTGTCTAAAATTAAGCCCATTGTGCATGTATCATGATGGGCTTTTTGATTTTGATTGAGCCTTTCCTGGTTTCAGTTTATCGCCATACAGATACATGGACCCAACCTGCACCATTCGACTACAAAAGATAGCAAATTATGGCGAATGATTCACATAGATAAAAGTCCCTTACACTCCTATTTTGGTTGTTGTTAGCTACTGCTAATGATTGTGATTACTAAGGTTTGCATGGACTCATAACGTGCTGGTCCTTGGTTCAAGTCCAAGTTGTCTCATCCTTTTGGACACCTTTTATAGCCTACTAGGGTCGAAAATGACTCACACGTTTGTATAGACAGGTTTTTGCCGTCTAATTTTAAGTTCTTAAATACGAAATTCAAAAGTTGACGTTTTTCATCTACTTTAGAACGCTCAAAGATTTCCCTAGCACGAGCGGCCAAATTCATGACCATATCTGCCCTTTTTGCCAAGCTATTCATGACTCATCTAAAAGGCTATTTTTTGATATCTCTTAAACCTAACGAAGTAGTACTATTTAAATTCTGATACTGA
>NZ_JRXI01000026.1:0-3766 GCF_000813645.1 Neochlamydia sp. TUME1
CTTGTTGAATGAGCGCTCTGAAATGTTGGTTTTTAGTAATGGATGACTGCTTTTTTTCTTTCTTTGTTTTCCCATCACAAAAATGCATATCTTTTTTGATTACTTCAAAACCGATGGGAAAAGTATGATCTCCATAGCTAATAAGGCTAAGAAAGTAGATTAATGCCTTTTACACACCTTCCTTGAGTAATGGTGCACTTGCTTTTTAATATACTGCCATAGTTCTTTTGATCCGCCTGGATCGCTGTTAAGAAAACGGGTGATTTTATCATGGCTAACCTGGCCATCTAAAAGATTGGATAGCCCTGTAGCTGTGGCTTGTTGGGTTTGGCTGATAAGATAATCTGTAGAAATATCAAGAAGATTGAGTTTCATTTTTTTTCCTCTTTTCAAAGAAAAAAATATACCTCTAGAATAATTTTTTCAACTCATCTATGCGTAAGGTGAGTGACTTAAACGAACCATCATCATGCCGTGAGCTTAGAAGGTTTACAATATTTATTACATCATTCACGAAGAAGCTCTGTATTTTGGGAATGATGATTAATGAATCGCTATGATAGGATTTTGGAAAGAAATGATCAACACCCCATTATCGTGAGCATGAGATGATCGACCTTCTTACCATATTGAATAAATTAGAATCTCCAGGAACTTTTACTGCGCACGGCACCCTGCAATCTTTACTGCCGGGTCTCTATATTGACAATGTTGGGGAGATTTCCTTGCCTTTGCGTCCAGAGCAAGCTGAACAGATCATGGCCGAATGTGAACAAGCCCCTTACGGATTTAAAGAAGAAACTCTTATCGATACTAATGTCCGCAATGTGTGGCAGTTATCGCCTTCTGCCTTGCAATTCCGGAATCCCGATTGGCAGGAAGCTCTCAAAAAGATGTGCATAAATATAGCCAAACAGCTAGGTTTGGGGGATGTCACCGTTGAGTGCGAGCTGTATAAGTTGCTGCTTTATGGCAAAGGCTGTTTCTTTCTACCTCATAGAGACACTGAAAAGATAGACAATATGTTTGCTACACTTGTCATCAGCTTGCCATCCCCACATGAAGGCGGTGAATTAATTATTAGCCATGCTGGTGAGAGCTTTTCCTACAGCTTCGCTGGTAACGGTAAGTTTTCTCCAGAATATGCTGTCTTTTATGCCGATTGTTTTCATGAGGTTAAACCAGTGCTTTCAGGCTACCGCCTCTGCTTGGTCTACAATTTAGCTCTTGCAGGCCGAAGCATACAGCCACAGCTGGCAAAAAATGACGAGATCATTGAACAGGTTGACAGCTATATCCAAAAATGGAGCCAAGAACAGCATAAGTTTCCTTTCTTAACTTATTTGCTAGACCATTCTTACACAGAAAAAAACCTTTGTCTAAGCAACTTAAAAAGCAGTGATTATGCCAAAACCTCGATTTTGCTCAAAGCTGCTGCTAAACATCAGTGTAAAGCCTTTCTATGCCTCGTGAGCTATTATGAAGAAAGCTACGGAGATTACTATGGCGATGGATACAAGCGCAACAGATACCGCGATGATGATGATAGTGAATGTAGTGAAAGTAACTACACGGAGTATGGAATCAACACTACTGAGATATATGCTCATAACTTTTTGGGAAATGATGGCAACAAAATAAAAATCGCAAAAATTCTTCTTAGTGAAGATGCCTTGTTAGCCGATAAGCCTTTGATCGGAGGTCCAGGCCGCAAGGTTTCAATCTCTGAAGCTACCGGCAATTCAGGAGCAACTAAAGAACTCTGGTACCATCGCGGTGCTGTGATCATTTGGCCTGAAAGTTCCGACCTTGAAGTTGTAGGTTATAGCGATTTAGAATATGGAGCCCATTACTTGGAAACTCTTCTTAAGTCTACAGTATGGCAGGAAGGATCTAATCTAGAAAAAGTGTTGAAGTTAGCACGCCACATTCTCGATCGCTGTACAAGCATGCAGTTCTATAAAATCAATGTTTTAGATTCCTTGATTACCTTGGCTGATGTCGATTTGCTTAAGTATTATCTACAGCGCTATCAAAAGTATTCATTTTCTTCTCTCGACGCTATGAGTGTTGCGCGATTGATTAAGCTTTTCTCTTTGACAGCACTTAAGCCAGAGATCGACGCCATTGCAGCCAAATCTAGAGGATCCCTATTCTCTTGGCTTTATGAACTTTTCATCGCATTGAAAGGCTACCCTGAACAACGTACTATTGTTGCAGGATATTTTGCCGTAGAGTGGCAATCTGGTTGTCGCCAAAAATTAAAAAATTTTAGAAGCGAGACCTTAACAGAGATCTTTCGATTGCTGGCCCTTCTGGATGATCAAGAACGGTTGGCTGAAGCCGTTACTGAACTCAACAGCATTGAAGATCCCAAATTTGTAGTCGAAATCTTTGCACCAGCTCTTTTAAGGGCACTGGAAACTTCATCTCCTGATTATGGTTATCAACGCGCTGTTTTTCAAGCTCTTGGCGCGGTTTATTTTAATAGAGTCACAGAGCATTTTGGTGTTGAACCCCAAAAGCCTATAACATGGGCACGAGCAGGGAGTTGCACATGTTCTTGTGAATTTTGTCAGCAATTTAATAAGTTTCTTTCGGATCCCGAGCGAGCCGCCTTTTCTATTGAAAAAACTCTAAAGCGCAATTTGCTACATATCCAAGAAACGATAGACAACAAACAGTTTGATGTCGTAGGGGAAATCATCCGTGACAAAAATAAATTCAGCGGACATTTCTCTAAAAATGAGGCATCTTATCTTAAAGCGTTGAAGCTTTTTCAAACAGCTCATAAGCAGCAAAAACAAGTCGCAGCTCTTTTGCCGTGAAGATGACTACTCTTCTAAGAAATAAGGCGTTACATGGAACAAAAAAAACACTGAAGTCCGTTTGGATTCGGGCAGGGTGAACCAAAATGGTCTCCAACTTTTTTATCTTCGTAAATCGTTTAATCTCATTGAAATTTAATTAATTATGTGAAAAAAATAATAAATTGTTCCTCATTTTTAATGAGGATTAAATGAAATTATTTAATACTTTAATTATTTGTTGTGTTTTTTTGGATGCGGCTTACTGTCTGCTACCGAATTTACCATTAGTTCATATAATTTTGGGGGCTTTCCGATCACTATGACTATTTACGCGCTGCCAGCATGCAAAAATTAATGCAAGAAAGATATATTGCAGAGCCTGAAAATATGTCGCTCAATGAAAAAATCCAGAAACTTGCCTTGAAAATTCTATTTTCACCTGATTCTCAGGAAAAATTATCTGCGCAGCAGGAATGGGATCAAAAAGGATATCAACATATCTTTAGACATCTAACTACTTCCCCAATGGATAATAACAGCCCAAATACGACTTGGAATCAAAAAGCAAATGAAATAATCACTTCTTATAAAGTTCGTCCTGTTGTAATTCACGAGGAGGAAGTAAAGCAAATGCTCGGTGAGCATTTTAAAGACTTGAGTTCTGATGTAGAGGCTAACACATCAACGCTTTTACAAGAAGTTCATGCGTGTGCCACGAGCACATTATAGATGTGCGTAACTATACGAAAGATGAGGAAAATGGCTCCTCGAAGTCGCTTTGCAGGAAGAGATTTCAAACCACCTTAAGCTGCTTTGGTCAAAAGCCAAGGTAGTGAGCGTTAAGGAAAAGGTATGATAAACATATCAGGTGAGGGCTAAGGAGACGAACGAAAGTGAACTATTGACCCAAGTGTCGAAAGCTTGCTCAATGACGTCAAAACTGGGGGCTGCATGTA
>NZ_JRXI01000027.1:0-1468 GCF_000813645.1 Neochlamydia sp. TUME1
AACTATGCCTATGAGAGTTTTTGCTCACCATCTTAAATATGATGTTATTTGCTTACGGGAAGCTGACTATTTTGATAATTCTTTTGATAATTTGGAATAACTTCAACGCCTTTACTCATCATAATCATCGTGGAAAAATTAGTTTCTCCCTTCAAAAAAGATCCGAATGAGAACCTGCCCTTGCAAAGATAATTTCCGTTTCTGTCTTTTTATAGACCAGTAGCCAATCAGGCTCAATGTGGCATTCCCAGTAACCCACATAATCACCCTTTAGCTTATGATTGCGATTTTTTGGTGGCAGCGGTCCATCAAGAGTTAAAAGCTTCATCACTTCTTTGAGCTTTTCTATATCCTTGCCTCGTTTCTTCGCTTTGACTACTTCCTTTTCAAACAGGCGTAGGTGAATAGGTTTAAGCATCTAGATACCGAGTTTTTTGAAGAGATCGTCGATATTGTCGCTTTCAACTAGATTTTCGCTCCTCTCAATTTGTTTTATAGCCTCAAGGGTTTCAGCATTTGGAGTGTTGGTACTATAAAGATGTTCGTGTATCCATCCAATAATGATCTCCCGCATACTTTTACCTAAAACTGCGGCAAGAGCTTTAAGCCTTTTATGATCTTCTTCCGGAACGTCTATAGTCATTCTGGACATATGGCCTTTTGCAGGCATAATTCTTCTCCTTCGTTCATTACTTTTAATATACCAGAAATAAAGAAATAAGGAAATGAAAACATGAAAATTCGCGAAAAATTTTCAATGGCTTACCGAGCGACCAGGCGCACCCCTCTAGGGGGGCCATACCCTTGTTGTCCTACATAGCATAAGGAATTGATTGCGCGGTTCACTATCGGTTCACTGAAATGCAGATTTTTCCAGCAAAATCCCACAGAATTCAATAGCTTTTTGGCCTTAAATCCTTTACCATATTATGCATAGCGGCTGAATGATATTGGGTGTGTCGGTGTTCTCCTGTCCTCATAACCGTCGGTCCCTGGTTCAAATCCAGGTTGCCCCACTTTTTTACCAGTACTCACGTGCGCTTTTGAGCAATATTCAGCTTGAAATAATAAAGCGACATACCCCATGTTCGGGAAAACATGCGGCGCAAAAGCTAGAACGAATAACCATTAACCGTGTAGACAAGCCGGTTATGGCAAATGGTCGATGCCGGCTACATGGTGGAAAGTCAACTGGGGCTAAGATAACAGAAGGATCAGCTATTTAGAGAAAGGCTTCGTGGAAGTATGGAATGCGTTCTAAGGCCATCTTAGAAGGAAGAAGAGCTTTTTGTGAATATATTCTTCAAAGAGAAAGTTTCATTGACGACCTTTAATAGCTATTTAAAGAGATCAGAATGCGTTTCGGTTCTTTCAAAAATGATTTCTTGATCAGTTTTGAGATAAACAAGCAACCAGTCAGGCTCAATATGACATTCCCACCGCCCTTTAAAATTTCCAACGAGTCTGC
>NZ_JRXI01000028.1:0-11392 GCF_000813645.1 Neochlamydia sp. TUME1
CATACCATCCCTCCTTTCCTGTAGTTTAGCACATTTGTGCTTTTCTTTAAATGATGGAGAGGAAATTGAAATTTTTTGAGGGAGATATTAATCCAAAGAATAAGTCTACAGAAATTATCCCTTCCACAAAGCATGCTATTCCAGTTGGATACAAAAATTTCCTTAAGAGAGCTTAAAATTCATCTGTGCTCTTCTCAAATTAAAGCATACATTCGAGTCAATGAAGAACTTATCAAACTTTATTGGGAAAGATGTGGAGCAAAAGCTAGAACAAACAGCCATCAGCCATGCAGGTAGCCCGCTATGGAAAACGGCCGATATTGGCTACATGGCGGGAAGCCAACAGGAGCTAAGACAGAAGAAGGACCGGCTATTCAAAAAAATAGGCTTCTGAAAGACTAGAGGCGTTCTAAGAAAGTCTTTGAAGAGAGAAGAGCTGCTCGCCAATATATTCATGAAATAAAGAATTCTATTGAGAATCGGTAAATTTATCTGCAGAGGCTAGAATGAGTGCTTGTTTATCTAAAGATGATATCTTCCTGAGTTTTAAGGTAAATAAGAAGTCAGTCAGGTTTAATATCTCGTTCTCTCGGCCTTTAAAATTTTCAAAGAGCCTGTGCTTTCTGTGTTTGGCATCACAAGGTTTTGCAAGAGCAAGTGTTTTAGCCACTTTGAGAGATTTTCTTAGGTCTTTTCCTCTCTTTTCTTGCTGCTTAAATTCTTTTTTGGATTAGCTACTAGAGGAAATTTTGAGCATTTATTTCAGTCCGAGCTTATCAATAAAGTCATGAAAATCTTTGCAACAAATTAAACCCTTTCCTTTATCGGCTTCCTTAAAAGCTTTTAAATTTTCATGGTAGGGCTCATCAAGCAAATGCTCCCTAAGGCAGCTGAGAACGGGATCTTTAAGAGTGAAGCCTATAAAAGCTGTCATTGCTTTAAGTCTCTTATGCTCCTCAAAAGCCATATCTATTGCCATCTTTACCGGATCGTGATGCTGCGCTGCCTATCATAATTTGTGTCTCTCTATAAGCTAATAAATTGTTAGTTGCTATTATCAATTTAACTATGTTAGAGTTTTTATTTAACTTATAATAATAGGTAAAATAATGCCAGCGTTTAAAGTTGTTAATAATATACATGAAATTGCACTTAATCATAGGTGGGTTCCGGCAACAAAATTTAATAGCAAGGACAGAGTTGTTGATGAGAAAGGTGATAAAGTAAGTTCTGACTATAAGGGGCGTCGATATCGGATCATTGAAAAAAGAGAACGTACGTTCTCTACCTTTGAACGTATGAGAAGAGGCTTGATGGGAATCCTGGAAGTTGTTAGCACTTTATGTCTAGCTCTCTTCTCAAAGTCAGTAAGAAACCTCTTTACAAAGTCAAAAGAAAATATGCGCTTTGCTGTTTTGGAAGAACAGACTAGATTTAAGCTTGAGGAGGGAAGAGTCATTTATCTAGAGCCCAAGCTTCTTTTTGAGGGAACTAAAATTTCTGAAGACCAAGAATTAAATATTGCGGTTGTAAGAAGGGATGGAAAGCAAAAGTTGATTCCAGTTACAAATGCAAAGTTTGGCAGAGAATATAAGATATATGAAGGTTCAGTACGTGAAGCACTTTTAAAGATAGCCCAGCAAGAACCACACTATTGCTTTAGTTTTGATCGACATTATGGCTCACCTATTGGCCATTTCTTGAAACATGCAAATAATTCAACCCTTACTGAGGAAGAATTCTTTAAATTTATTTTGGAAAAAGATGAGGCTGGAACGCCTAGAATTTGTACTTTAAATTCTGCTTCCACCTTAGAAGCTTTAGATATCATTAAAGAGAAAAATCTTCCAATAAATTTAAATGATAAAACCTCAGAAGGGAAAACTTTATTCACTTTATGGGCTGGAAAAGGTAATGCAGACATTACCAGGTTAATGCTTGAGTTAGATCCATCGGTAATTGACCAGGCTCAAGGACAAATAAACTCGGCATTTGTTGAAGCTGCTTTAAATGGTTCTAAAGAAGAAGCTGATCTTTTATTAGATGCTATGGGAAAGAAAGGTATTATCTTATCCCCCGAAGAAGTATGGATCCGAAGAGCCTTTCAAAATGACTCTTCGTTTTCAGAAGAAGAATTTATTAACCTTGAGGAAGAATTAAAAATAAAAGTATTTTTTGTAGCGAATGCGTTTGCCAATGAAGATATCGTAAAAAAACTAAAACCTCTAGGAATGGATACAGTACCGTTATTTTGGCCAGGTCCTAGCATTCTGGCTAATAATATGGATATAATTACGACAAAGAATATAGTGGAAGGTTTTCTCAAGGGCTTGAGAAAAGGCGGCCTGTTGCTTACGGCGGAGGAATTTAATAAGTTAGATAAAAGCAAATATATTAGCAAAATAGATCAAATTGGACGCATTCAAGGAAAAAATTTCATAGAGAATCTCGTCCAAGAAAATGGTTTAAAATATATTAAAGTTCCTAAAAAAATTGCTGTGATTAATGAGGGAGTCAAAAGTATTTCATTCAGCGTAGCTAGCAGTTTGGAGCTTATACCCCAAGAAGATCAATTAACGATCTATGCTGAACGCGTTAAACCTGTTAGCCGAAAGCTATCCTTGGAGGAAGCGATTGAGTTTATGATCATTTTGGAAAAAACAGGTTATAATGACTTTTTCGGACGGAATTTCTTTTTTGCGGAAGATGGCATTTATTTTATTGATACTGAATATAAAGACTTTGTTCCAACGAGACCTCAATGGGGGTCTATTAAAACTATAAAAAACTTAGTTGATCCTAAAGATGCAGAAGAGTTTTTAGCTGAGTATGAAAAACGTAAAGAGGCTTATGATAAGGAGAAAGAATCGCGTGAAGCTCAACAGAAAAAATACCGTGCAGCTTTTGAAAACCCCTATACAAGGTTAACCACAGGGTATGCAGGACATGGATTTGCTTTCCAATTATGCTCTTTAGCATAAGCTAACACTAGCTAGCTTAGCTTTTCTTAGGCTAGCTTGGTTTTTAACTTCAATCCTCTTGTAGTGTGCAAAATATAGCAGTAAGCTAACGGTGCAGGAGTTTGCTTACTGCTATATTTAAAAACCTTACATTTCAGCAGCTTTTTCCTCGTAAATGCCTTATGCATCTTGTGCATAACGGTTGGATGGTATTTGGTTAGTAAGGCGGACTCCCGACCTCATCACCCGTTGGTCCCTGGTTCAAGTCCAGGTTGTCCTATTTTTTAACTCCCTTGGAATAAGTTGTAATACTTTTGTCATCTCTACCGCTCATGGTATTATGTCAAAATTTAGGAAATCTTCTAGTCAATCTGCGGACAGGAAGAATAGCAACTTACGACTACTACCCATAAAAGGCTTCTTTAAAACTTGATGTCAAGAAACAAGCTATATGTTTGCTGCATAGAGAATCCAAACGCCAGTTACAATGCTCTTAAAAAGACCGCTAGGGCGCTAACCATGTGCTGTAATACCCATCAGTTGCGCATTCATTTAGGATAGTAGAACAGATAGGTTCATGAATAGAATTTTGCCTACCAAATAGTTACAATAATCTTTTCGCCATTTCGATATAAAATCCTACGCGTGTGAGTAAAAAATAATAAGAAGATTGTAACATAAAGCATTTTCTATTCATGATAAAATCAATCAAATTAGGTAAGCGGTCACGGGAGGTAGGACTACTTAAGCTCCTGATAATAAAGAGATAATGTAAATCATAAAGTGCAATAAATAGAAAAAACAGCTATTTGCAAGCATTTTTGGCTTTGCAGATGCCCTCAGAATCACCTCTAAAGCTGGGCCTACCCCGTGACCGCTTACCAAATTAGCATTTCTTCTTTTGATAGATAGGCTGAAGAGGGAGTAGATTCAGGATGTAATGACATTCCTATTTCTTACATTATAAGCTCTATAGCCAGTTAAAATAAGATCAGGAATTAATAATAAAAATCCTAAACTCAATAACTCTACACATCCGCGAACTATGTGATTATATTTATTGGGCAACTCATCTTTTGTAGCTTTCATGGCCTTTGAAATACGCCCTACTCCAATTAGAGTTCCGATTAAAGGAATATATCCTAATGCTTTTACAATATTGGCGGTTTTCCATGCGCCTTTAGCTGCATTGGTAATTGATTCATCCCTTATCTTTTGGTGTTCAGGATCATCAAAGTAAGGTGTTTCTTGTAGGTCTGGTATCACGGCATTCAGCTTTGCCATTTGTAAATTTAATGTTTTCTGGCTAGTTTTTTGAGCGATTTCTTTATAACAAGTTTCAGCATTGCATGCAAAAGTTTCAAATCCAAAAGCGGGTACGCTTGTAAAGTACATAATTACCTCTTCTACAAAATTAATAATCAAAATAAAAGCTATCATGTTATTACATTTTTTATCAATATTAATATTATCATTTATTAAAAACTTAAGTTTTTTAGTTCTTTGCAAGGCAGAGTTGCGTAAATGATAAAAAGCGTATGCGATAAGATTGCTCTTTAACACTTAAGGAGCTATAGAATTAGCTTGCAATAACAAAAATATAGGCAGTTACGGGCAAAAAACTTAACTACTGCATCCGTAACTGCTCCGACTATAATAAAGCTTTAGTGCAAAGAGGGAGCATAACTTTATGGTTTTCGAATGAAGGCATTAAAGGATGGAGGGAAAATAAAAATACAGGGAAGAAGAGGCTCGCCCAAGAACTTACTCTAATGACGCTATCCTATGCGTATTGATGATTAAAGCGGTTTATCATTTGTCCCTTCTAAGCTGTTCAAAAGATTTCTCTTGTTGTTGATTGCTTTGCTGGCTTTCAACGCTACCTATTCCTTGTTATACCCGCATCTGCAAGCGCGCTAAAGAGCTTGGACAGGAGCTTATTAAAAAGCTAAGCCTTAAAGCGTCTAACAGGCAGAGCCTTTGATTCCTCTGGAGTAAACGTTTAGGGTGAGGGAGAGTAGCAAGTGCGTCAGCATGGCAAAGCCAAACAAAGAATTTGGAGAAAGATTCACTTAAGTATTTGCCCAGACTCGCATGAGATTTTGTTAAGTAAGGTGACAAAGAGTAATCAAGCCGATGATTGAATAGCGAGCCAGATGATCTTTTAGCTACCAAAGAGCATAAAAACCGCTTATGGAGATGGTGCTTATGGTAGGCAAGTTTTCTACCAATCATCTTATATCCACGGTATAGATCCTTTAGTGCCTCCAAGAAGAGGAGGAAGACTAAGCCAAGAGACAGACAAACTCTGGATGAAAAAAGAAATGATGTTATAAAAAATCATTCAAGGCTTTGGAGGAGATGAGAAGGCCAGGCAGCTTTGAAAGAAGCCTTGCGGCTATCGCAGAAGATCGCTTGCCGAAACGGCGATGTATCGCTTTAAAAGAAGCTTGGGAGGAGACTTTCTCTCTAGGAAATTAGCCAATCAACAAGCAGAATTATATGCCAAATTCTTGATTATGAATAAGATGACAAAACCTGGAATGCCTAAAGGGCAATGGGTGCTAACTTAGTTGATAGGCCTAGATAAGGCTATGCCTTAAATAGACGAGCTATTAGATCATTTACGCAACAAGGTCTCTTTGCAACTAAGAATGATGGATGGTACAATATACTTTCTATAATAACCCATAAAGTATGAAAAAAGCTTTGTAGGATTTTACCTTTAGTCTCTTCTTATATTAAGCATAGAGGTTGAATAGAAGCGGAGAATACGTTGGTTCATCATTCCCTTAGCCTTATTCCTTTAAGCCTAGGTTGCCTCACTTTTTTTAATCTTATGCTATCGCTGAAGGAAAGGCGCTCTATAGGGTCCCCACTGTTCTAAGCTGAAGCCTACTAAAATGCCATTTTGCTATAGATCTTTAATAATCTAATAGCTTTAGCCATAGAGGGAGGTCGGAAGGGCCCAAATTTCTCGATTTTTTCGGTAAGACGCAAAAAACGAAATGATGAAAAGGGGCTACAAGCATGGCTTCATCCTTTCTCGGCATTTTTTCCTCGCTCAATTACTAGTTTTATTTGGCGATAGAAAAAGGCAAGGTGTACTCTCAATAAGTGCTATCTACAGATTTTTAAAAGAATGTAAACAGATAAGCCTGCCTGAAAAGGGGGCTATTCATTTAAATTAAAATTTCTTATCAAATGACTTTTAAGGGAAGTCATTTGACTTAAAGCTTTAAGAGTCATTGCGTGAGAATCCTAGAATTATGCTTGAATGAAAAATTGCTGACTATTGACTATAACCAATTTAAATAAATGGCCTTTTTCCAAAAGGGCCTGAATAATTTGACGCACCCAAATTTTCTTCACATCTTCTTTATTTAAAGTAAATTTCTCTGTAGGGAGTCTTAAGAGATTATACTGTTGGAGAGGAGGATGGCTGGTATTTAGGAAAACATATCTTTTTCCTCTTAAAGAGGCTTGTTCGGGTGTATCTTGAATAAGCTTATTAATTTGGGATATCACATCTTCTACAGCCTTTTTCAAAGTCAATGTCTGTTCTTTCGATTTTATTTTACCTTTTTTAACTGTAAGAAAGGTAGCTTGTCCCTCTTCAGTTAAATCTAAACCTAATGAATTTATATCAACTTGAATAGGTTCTCTACCTGTCTTTATGCCATTTTGTTCATAGAAGTGTCGTAATTTATTCTCAAATTCAAGTTCATCAAGCCTTTGGTTTTTGAGAGTCTGTGCTTCTTCGGATGTAAGAGCACCACTCTGCTTGTATGCTTCATCAATAATGGCATCTATCTGGCTTTCTGTTGTTGCGCATTTTATTAATCCTCGGCTTCTATTATCCCCTTTAAAGCCATCAACCACATTTTTCATATATTCAACATCTATAAGGCCCACACGTCTTGGCCCATCATAATCTGCAGCTTCGTTTAAAAGTGGAATATTTCGCCAAGAGATATCATTAAAACCCGTTTTTGCAATGAATATGGCCAGTTGTCGGATTGTCTCATTGAGCTCTTTTGAGTAAGTATAATAAAGATGTTCTTGCGAGCTTTCATCCGCATTTACATCCAGGCTTTCTTCTGCAATAAATACATACTTATTATCTTGTACATTAACCGTAAACTTTTTTGCCTGCGGGATGACAAGAAGCCCTAGTTCATGGGCAAGGCATACTTCTTTGGCTTTAATCATATTCTTAAAACGCCGATCCATTTGACCATTGAACATTATAGGAAGCTTGCCTTTACCATCTACGCCCCATGCTGAGCAGGTGATTTTAAATACTAGCTGGGGGCTTTCTCTTAATTTGAATACTAAATTATTGCTAGTAGATAACCACTCGATCTCATTATCGTCTTTCCGAAATAAAATTTTTGGCATAAGGTGTTGAATTTTTGAAATTGTGTGCTCAGAGATATTTATGCCTTTTTCCAATTTCTTCTTAGGATTGATCAACCGAAAATGGTGGGTGGAGCGCAGTATAGCTTTGGCGATTAGCATCAACAAGGGAATAACAATAGTAAAATAAGAGGCAACTTTTCCCACTCTCGCTAATAATGATGAATTTCCCCTTAACAATATTGTTCTTACTGTTCCGTTCTTAGTTTTGCCTTGAATTACTTGAGCCTTCTTTCCACTAAAATAAAAATAATTGTCAACTTTTTCTAGTATTGACTGGGTACGCGTCTTGGCTTTCTGCCCATATTCAATGGCTGTAAAAAATCCAACATTATTGGGCATTTTATTGTCCTCTTTGAAAGCATAAATAATTAATTAGTTTAATAGGAAATTATATATATATTTCCAACATATAGCAATATAAATCTATAAATAGAAGAAAATCATAGATGATCCTACTATACTAAAAAACGTTCAAAGGTATATCTCTCTCTTTCAACCTTAAGGAAAAATGAGGAAATATGTCCTATCTAAAGGGCTAGATAGAGAGATGGATTTCAAAAAATCATCTAAAAGTGATTAAGAAAAATATATGGCCAACAAAATAGTAATTCAAACAAAACGCCTTATTCTACGTTCTTGGATAGAAAATGATTTAGAGCCTTTTGCTCAACTCAATGCCGATGAGCGTGTGATGAAATATTTTCCTTATAGGCTAAACAAGGAAGAAAGCGATCAAATGGCAAAGCGTATGCAAGCTAAGATTGAGACAGAAGGTTGGGGATGCTGGGCTGTTTCTCGCCTAGATACCCAGAAGTTTATTGGTTTTATAGGTCTGAATACAGTGGATAAACCTACTTTTCCTCTTCATTTTGCTCCATGTACAGAAGTAGGATGGAGATTAGCTTATGAGTCTTGGGGCAGGGGATACGCTACAGAAGGCGCAGAGGCATGCCTTAAATATGCTTTTGAAATATTAAAGCTTGCAGAGATTGTTTCATTTACTGCTGCTCAAAATTGTCGTTCTATGGCCGTGATGAAAAAAATTGGAATGCATTATCATCCAGCTGAAGACTTCAATCATCCCAGGATTTCAGAAGGCCACTGGCTAAGAAGACATGTCTTATATCGATTAAAGGCAAGCGAATGGCAAAAAATGATAATAGGTAAGAAAGATAAATAGTCAAAGAAGAGAGGGTGTAGAGATTAACAGCGCTTTTTTCAATTTATTTCATTTTTACTGAGTTAACTCCTGTCGAAACGAGTGTACAATTTTTCTAGGATTTTCTTAGCTGCATCTATGTCTAAAATGCAGGAGGCTATTTATTTGTACAACCGAACTTTTCTTGCTTTGTGTATTTGCCTGCTCCTAGGCACTGTTTGCAAGAAATGTTGGCTATTCCTCATCTTCTGACTAAGCTTATTGATTGTTTTCTTTTATATAAAAATGCTGATTTGGTTTTGCTTAAAGTTTGCCTCTAGCTTCTTCAAACGGCGGATATAGCTATAGAAAAATTCTTTCCGAAGAGCACTTTTTTCTTAAGTAGTTCTCAAAAGAATCTAAGGAAGGTACTAGCGCTTCTCTTTATTTAAAATCTAATAACATATGTTTGGTAGAGAATACTTCTAGGTCTAACCAGCTATCTTAAAACCGCTTGTTAAAGCTGATTTGTCTATTTCCTTGCCAACCTATAGTCTTTTGTAAATAGAGAGCAATTTTTGAGGATTATTTAAGACTCAATTTTATTCTTAAGCTTTAATCTAAGCGAAGAGGAAAGCAAAAAGTACCTTAAGATCACGGGAGATCAAGCAAAAAAATATGTTCGCCCTTATAAAAAAAATGGTGAATTTATAATAGCAAATATATAAGTTGATTTACGAGCTTAAACCTTAACCTAAGGAGAGAATATGAAAACATTAGACATTGTTACAGCAATTTTACTAGCAGTTGGAGGTCTTAATTGGGGTTTAGTAGGGTTATTCGACTTTAATTTGGTTGAGTTTATCTTTGGTCAATTCCCTGCAATAGCAAGATTAATTTATGCTCTTGTGGGAGGAGCTGCTGTCTATCAGCTTTTTCAATGGAAAACACTAAAGCAATGTTGTAAATAGAGTTTTTTAAGAACAGAAAAAGAAATATATTAAATTGACTAGGGGTTTCCAACCCTCTATTATAAAATTTAATAGAGTAGCAAGAATTTTTACAGCTTCAATTAACGTATCCCTGCAAGATATGTGGGGATACGTTAGGGTCGCTGAGGTAAGGGGAATATAAAGAATTTTTCCTTAAGCAAAAAGTAATAAGTTTGCCTCATCTTTGTTAAAATGCAAAGCCAACATTCTAAAATTTTTAGTTAAAAGATAAAAGAGAAATTAACATTATTGCGGTAAATAGAAGGTTCTTTTGCCTGTCTACAAATAAATTTAAAATGATAGGCCTTTGAGCAGCTCTTCATGCAAACATATACTTAATAAAGGGTATGTTTATAAAGGAAGAGCTGGCAATAAGGATTAATGCACTTTTAATCTACCTAAACAGAGATTATTTAGACCGTATAATTAAAAAGCTAGCTTTTGGCATTATTTGATCAATCGTTGAGGAAAGATTTTAAAGCCTGGGAATTGTTAGATAGCTGATAGTGCTAGCTAAAGCAGCTCCTGCTAACACATCGTGAGGCCAATGAACTTTTATGAGCACGCGGCCGATTGCTACTCCTATAGTGGCAAGATAAGAAAACGCAACAGCTGGAGAGAGGATCGAATGGCCATATCTTATGACCAAAAAGGCAGGGCCTAAAAAAGCTGCAGCTGTGTTGCCCGAGGGAAAAGAGCGACTGCTTCCCGTCGGTCGTTTTTCAGGAACGATTCTTTTTAAAATTTCCAAACAAATCTGGGTAATGAGGGTGGAAAGAGCAAGCCATCCAAAACCTTTGTAATCTTTTTTGAAGAGAGCATAGCCGCCTGAAATGACAGGAAGGGCTACCTGGCCGATATCGGTATAAGCTGCAATCCATGAACGTTGGCAGGGAGTAATAGTTGGAAGGTAAGAACTAATCATAGTGGGTTGAACTCCATTTGTTGACTTAAAGTAGCCTACATTTGAATAAACATCCAACTAAAAATTCCTTCAGCTAAAGATGGCTAGAAAATTTTTTTAACTTCCAGCGTGGCTAAGGTAGCGTGTAAGAAATTTCATAACCCACATTCCGCAGGTTAAAACAATGGTCGGATAATTTTTTTTATTATTTTGAAAAATTGACTTAAGCTTTTTTTAAGAAAAAACTAGTCTTGTTCCTCTCAAAGCAAAGAAAGAGAGGATATAAACGATGGAAGAGTATAGTAGCAAAGATCTTGACCACTTAGGGATTGTTTCTGCCATGTGTGACGAAATCAATTTAGTGAGCATGATAGATCAGCTAATTCCCCCCCGATCCCCGAGCTATTATGACAACAGGAGAATGTATCAAATTAATGGTCATCAATGAGTTAGGTTTTACTTCGCGTCCCTTATATTTAGAAGCACAACTTTATGCAAGTAAACCTGTGGAACGATTATTAGGAAGAGCGTGTAAATCTGAAAATATATCTGATGATCGTTTAGGTAGAGATTTAGATCGCTGCTACGAATATGGATGTGATGCTATCTTTTCAGCCATTGCCTTGCAAGCTTGCTCAAAATTTAATGTTAATAAAAAATTTCAGCATTTAGATACGACAAGTATGTCTGTTCAGGGGCAATATTTCTCGGAGGAGCAAGTTCCTATTATTACGTTTGGACATTCAAAAGACTATCGACCTGATCTTAAACAATTTATGATTTCTTTAATCTGCAGCCAAGATGGAGATGTTCCTTTATTAGCCCAAGCGCTTGCAGGTAATACCTCGGATAAAAGCCATTTTAGGAAAACTTTAAAAGAGCTTAAATCCCAAATTAAAGATAGATCCAAACCTCATTATTTCGTTGTCGATAGTGCTATGTATACCGCTGGCACACTAAAAGATCCGATGCTATG
>NZ_JRXI01000029.1:0-6954 GCF_000813645.1 Neochlamydia sp. TUME1
ATCAAACGTACTCCTGAAGGCATAAAAAAGTTAATCCTTAATTTAAATCCTAATATGAGACATATTTTACAGGTTTTAGGGCCTCCTTTTCAGAAACTATATACTCATGGAAATTAACTTGCGGAATGTGGATCATAAAGAAAAGAAAAGGCAAAAAATCTTTTTTATCTAGATGATTACAGCTGCTAGGAAAGATAAGTCATTTTTCTCTCTGTCCTAACAAAGGCCCTTTTTCTTTGAGGGTTTTTAATCTAAGAAAAACGCATGTTAGAAAAAAGCTTATTACTTGTTTCTTATTTAAATAAGCGATTAGAAATAGGAATAATCGATTTGCTCGTTTTTGTACGGTCCCTTTATTCTCCAGGTTAACTGGAAGCTAAAGGGTTCAAAATAGACCTTACCAGAATAAATATCTTGTTTACAAAAGTAGGAATTTAAAGAAGATAAAAGGTGTGGATTAGAAGGAACTAAATGAAGGAGGAAGATTGGCCGGTTTGCTCCTTGTCGCAAATGTTCTAAAGAGATTTTGCAAGCTTTAAGGTCTAATCCCCATTGAAATACATTGTAAAAATTAAACTGCATTCCTTGCTGATTATGCCACGTTCCCTTTTCATCAAAGATTAGTAGGGTATGACTTTTCTTTGTTACTTTCACTTCTCCTCGTCCTTGCCCATTCCATCCTTTTTCATCGTTCGAGTATGTTCGAGAAATAAATGTGAGCTTTGTAATGTTCTTTAGGCTTTCCCAAAATGCCAAAAGTATCTGATGTTTCTGCACTTGAGGTATAAATGCCATTAAAAAGATCTTTTTACTCCTTTTGCTTTTCTTTGCTTTTCCTGTCCACAAACAGATTTGTGATAAAAGCGTCAACTAGTTTATCTAAAAAAGCAAGGATAGATATTTCAAAATCTTAGGAAAGCTTAAAGTGTGACATATATACCGTTTCCTTAGCAAGCAATCCTCTTATAGGAATTTTTTGTTAACCCTTAGGATCCTTTAAGAAATGGATAAACTAAAAAGCTTAAGATTTCTATTAAAGCCTTAAATTTGGGTGGATGCAAGATAAACTGTGCGGCCACATCCTAATAATCTTTTATTTTCTCTTGCTAAGAGACAGCAGGGCTCTTCTCTTAGATATTTTATTTATTTAGCTTATAGGAGCTTTTTCAAAGAAGCCTCTAAAGGTGTTTTCTTTTGTTACAGGTAGATAGAGAGATTCTCAAGCTTATAAATAACTAGATTATATAAGCTCACATCTTTTAACCTTTTAGCTAAGCTATTAGCTACTTTTTGGTTGTTTAAAGCAATATGAGAGGTAAAAATGCAAATTTCTCCCGATTCCCCCTCCACTCCTCAATCAAAGAAAGAGCAAATTATTGCTCTATTTCTAAAGGGGGTTACTGAGGTTGATGAGATTGCCCGTTTAACAGGAGCTAGGCCGACCTATATAGGTTCTTTGTTACAAAAAGAAGGGTTAATTAAAGGATATTTTGACTTATATACTTCTAGCCAGTTCTTCATGAATGCTTATTCAAAGAACTTTGCCAATCGGCTAGGCTTTAAAGATTCCCTATCTGTTCAAAAAAGCCTTAGAGTGCTTACTCGCAATTATAATAAGTTCAAAAAAAGTGGGGATCGCGCTGGACAGCATCATACCTTAATCATGGCACTCACCATGTTTAATCGTGCAAGATGGATGGGGAAAAATCAAGAAGCAAAAGCTTTTAGTCAATGGCTTATCGAGCATTTAAGCCTGGAGAAATAGCTTTGCCTACAGACTTTCTTCCAAATTTTAAGGTTCTCTTTTTTGTACGTAGATTTAAAGTTATTCATAAGGAGTTTCAACTATCTACTAGGAGGTGAAAATGTCCAAAACGCTCAATCATCTCGCTTCTTCTTTAAGCCCCTATCTTCTTCAGCATCAATACAACCCTGTCGATTGGTATCCCTGGGGCAAAGAGGCTTTAGAAAAAGCCTACCATGAAGGCAAACCGATCTTCTTATCCATTGGCTATTCGGCCTGCCATTGGTGCCATGTAATGGAAAAAGAATCATTTGAAGATAAAGAGATTGCAGAACTATTAAATAAGCATTTTATCAACATTAAAGTAGATCGAGAAGAGCGGCCGGATCTAGATCGTCTTTATATGTCTTGTGTGCAAGCAATGACAGGACATGGGGGGTGGCCTATGTCTATTTTCATGACGCCTGATTTAAAACCCTTTTTAGCAGGCACCTACTTTCCTCCTACTTCCCGCTATGGGATGCCAGGCTTTCGCTCCTTGCTACAGGAAATCATCCAGCAATGGAAACACAATCGCACTAAACTTGCTGCTTCCTCGGAAAAAGTTTTTCAATATTTATGGGAAGAAGAGAGCCAACATCAACAATTTCATGGTTCTCTTTCAGAGAAACTTCTCGAACCGCTTGTAGAAGACTGCCAAAAGGATTACGATTCTGAATGGGGTGGTTTTGGAAAAGCTCCTAAGTTTCCTCAGACTGGAGTGCTTTTTGCCCTCCTGCATCAATATCATCACCACGAGCAGCCAGAAAATTTAAAAATGATAACCCATACTCTTGAGCAAATGGCACGAGGGGGCATTTACGATCAGCTAGGAGGGGGCTTTCATCGCTATTCTGTCGATGAGAAGTGGTTAATTCCTCACTTTGAGAAGATGCTTTATGATAACGCTCTTTTAAGCCGCTTATATTTGGAAGCCTATCAGCTTACTAGGCAAAAAAGCTTTCTTGATGTTGCTTTGCATACTTTGCAATATTTATTAAGGGATATGCGCGATCCTTTAGGGGGCTTTTATTCCGCTGAGGATGCAGATTCAGAAGGGGAGGAAGGAAAATTTTATCTCTGGTCACTTGCTGAAATAGAGGAGAGCTTACAAGATCCTCAACTCTTTTGCCATGTGTACGGGATAACAAAGGAAGGAAATTTTGAAGGAAGAAATGTTTTACATCTTCTTACGCCTTTAGGAGCTCTTTCATTGCAAGAACAAGAAAAATTGGCTTTAGATCATCAAATACTTTTGGAAAAGCGCAATAAACGTATCAGGCCTGGCTTAGATGATAAGATTCTGGTTGACTGGAATGCTTTGTTGATTTCTAGCCTAGCTAAAGCCTACCAAATCACAGGAGAATCCTTATACTTGGAGGCCGCTCAACAAGCAGCACAATTTATTGAAAATAATATGATTCAGGAAGGTCGATTGTATCATTTATGGCGAAGAACTTTAGGATCTACGCCAGGCTTTTTGGAAGATTATGCTAACTATATTTTAGCCCTTTTAGATCTTTATGAATGTGATTTCAATATAAATTGGCTGGAAAGGGCTCAAAACATGATGGAAAAAATGAAAGTGCTTTTCTGGGACCCTAAAGATAAAGCTTTTTTTGCATCCTCCCTAGAACATGGCTCGCTTTTGGTTCGTAAAAAAGTCTTTAATGATGATGCTACTCCTGCTGGCAATGCTCATGCAGCCCTAGCGCTTCTTCGATTAGGTAGCTATTATGAACGTGTGGAATATAATCAGATGGCTGAGCAAATTCTTTCTTTGCATGCGACGGCAATGCAGCAAGCTCCTAGATGGTATGGAACCATGCTATGTGCGGCTGATTGCTATCTTTCTTCAATGCAGCAAATTGTCTTGCTAGGAGATGTACAAGATAGAAAAATTCGAGACTTACTTGCTGTAATTTATAGTGAATACCTTCCCCACAAAGTTGTGGCTTTGGTTGATAAAAGCTCTCAAGAGTTGCCTATAAACAAAGGTAAGGAAGGCGACCCAGGGGCTGGCTTTGTCTGCTATCAACAACGCTGTTTTCCTCCAATTTCTGATCCGGTTAAGCTGCGTTGCTTATTAAAGGAAGGATCCGTATTGTGAAAAGCTAAGTTAAAACTTCTTAGCCTGTAAGCTATATTACTGTGTTGGCAAGACTTTTAAATAGGTTGCTAATACGAAAAAATTTTCCTTAAATCTACATACGAGGAAAGCTTGAGAGAATGGCTAAAGCAGGTTAGCTCCAATTTAGGCAAATAAGATGGCCAGTTGAACGAGCCATATCTTGGCTGCAAAGGAAATTCTGGCGCATCTTATAAGCTTTTTGAGCAGCTCTTTGTGTAATCATATACTTAATAAAAAGTTTGTTTGTATGGAAAGGATCAGCATGAAAAAAGATTGATTTCCTTTTTTGTTTATACGGGCAGAGTTTCTTTAAAAGGCATTAGCTAGATAAGAAAGAAAAGTAAAATATGGGTAAACACTTTCTACTTTTAGCTTAATAGCATTTGGGATAAATCAATTAGCAAGATAGGTTCATAGAGTTTTAGCGTATGTGAGGCATAACTTTTCTTTCAAAAAAAGCCATTGCTTGATCCTCTGGCACGCGTAATTCATCAGTAAGGCCCCTTTCTTTTTTCCACTTATTCATAAACAATCTAGGATTAGTTTGAAATTCTTTTGTTTCTAATTTGTTATGGATGTACTTCAATAATTTGTCCGGATCTCCATAGGCATTATGACGCTGCTGGGCAAAAATTTTAGCTTCATTGATAAAGGGTTGAATATTTACACGACAATTTTTCGATGGGGAAAATGGCGGGATAGGTTTAGGAAAATGTACTGAAAAAAAAGTTTTTGCTGTCCGATTGCTGGGCTGCTGATCTTGCTTGGATAAGCTTGGATTTTTACTGATACGTCCATAAAGAGAGGCAACAGCATAGACAGCTGCAAAACTTATAGGGATGACTAGAATAAAATAGGAAAATATTTTTAGCAGAGCTAAAGCATTTAGTTGCGCACAATTTTTTTGATAATTCAAGATTTCATGAAAGCTTTTAAAATAGTTTCTTGCCAGCGCTTGTAATTCCATGCTGTTTTTCCTTCGCTTTATAGCTTTTATCTTTCTAAGGGTAAAAAGAATTTGATTAAATTCCAATCGTTATTATAAATTTCTTTGTTTTTTTTAGCTTTTTAAAAAGTTGTGTATAATAAATATAATAAAATTTAAATTACTATTACAATTCTTAATTTTTTTAGATAACTGCTTCTTCTCTTTTACCTCTGTAGGTGAAAGTGAATCAGGATCCCAGCTTTAAGTTTCTTCTAATACTTTCAATTAAACATGGAGAGGGGGCATTTAAAATAATTAGGGTAGCGTTCATATTTAAAGCGGGGATTAAATTGCTCACAGGAGGTCAATTGATAGATAAGAAGTGCGAAGCTACCATAAGCTGTCCCCGCTAGCACCGTCTCGCCATACCCGCGAATGATATTTAAGATACCATGGAAGAACTGGTGGATCCCGCAGTTGGTCATATGCTTCCACTTTCTTTTATTCTTTTCATCAAAAACCATTCCTATATAACCTGCTCCTGCAAGAATAGCTCCTGCCGTTGCCTGCACGTTACCTGCTATAAAACGTACAATTCCACTATATATACCTATGACAGGAAGGCTCCCTAAAATATTAAATTGTTTCTCTATTTTATTTAAAGTTTGAAGGTAATCCATTTTCTACTTTTGTATAGCAAATATTAATAAAAGATAAATGTTAATATAAGAATGTTAATTTTATATAAAGAAAGATTTTCTAATAATTAGACTGTGAACTTAACAGCGTGAGAGGAAGTGTGCGGAGATATTAACCGCAATTTTAGCTTCCAGGTTGTTAGATAAATTTTTAGGTATTGATTAAGGGGCGACGGTAACGCTTAAGAGAAATTTGCCATAGCAAAATGCTTTTTAATAAGCAGAAGGGGGTTATTTTTGTAGCCTTTAATCTAGCAAAAACTAACTTTTTCTCATTTAACCAGAACTTTCTGATCCTATGCGTGCTTTTTAAGGCAAACAGAGGCTGGGCAAATCTGCTATTCTAATCTATTTAAAGCGCTGGGCCCTTAAAAAATTTTATCCATCTTTTTTGCTTGGTAAGAAAAGACGAGGCGGAAAAGATAATAAGTCCCTTTTCTTAGAGGAATAGAAAGAATAGTTTTTGCGTTTTATATTTATAGGCGATGAGATAAAAGCTTTATAGCAATGAATCCTAAGAAGTCAATTACAAAGATTAAGGCAAATACTGCTAGGAAGATAAGGAAATCTGCTAAAGTTTTTATAAAATACAAAAGTCTTCTTTCAGCTTTCAAAATAAAAATTGTTAAATAAAGAGGAAAAAGAGTAAGTTCCTGGCAGAGAGTTAAGATAAATCTTTGAAAAACCAGCCCTCTAATAATAATGATAGGATAACTTGCTATAAAACTTTAAGGAATTTATATGATGCCGCCAACTTCTACTTCTAGCCCCAACGTAAACCTCTGCGTAATAGGCTCGGATAATGTAAAAGATGCGATATCAGGAAAATTGATGACTCATGCTGTTGCTTTGTTTCCTTGTGGTCACACCTTTAATGAAGATACGGTGATCCAACGTTTAGCAGGCGATAAACTTTGTCCTGTAGATGGAAAGCTTATTGAAAGGCATGCACCTAACCACACGGTGAGGCAAATTGCCGCAACAGCGGAGCTCCGTCCGTTAGAATCTTCTAGAGAGGTTTATATTGAGCGCTTAATCAACCTTCTGAGAGAACTTCAAATTCAAGAAAATCCGACTTTAAAGAAAATGGTTGAGCTTGGAGACAAAATTCACGCTCTTTCTCCTCTTTCTATTCCCTCTCTTTACCGCGCGATAGCTCATGTTCATTTTCCTGATAGGGATGGAGATGTGGCAGAACAGGTTCATAGCTTGGATCAAATTTATCGGATTGAATCCAATCTTTCTGTTGAAGAAAAAGTGTCTTGCATTTTTCAAAGGCTTTTTAATTTAGCGGATTCTTATTCTCCACTGGAAGGGACATCCAAGAATAGCAAGGATTTTACTCTTTCTAATTATTCCTCCTATCTACTAAATATAGTGGTTTAAATTTTAAATTTCTAGTCATTAAAATATA